>NZ_JAUBOQ010000002.1:0-73172 GCF_036700325.1 Microcoleus sp. Z1_B2 | reverse complement strand
CTTTGTGGAACAGGCATCTTGCCTGTTCTTGTGATTTACCGTTGGGTGCGGGTGAATTTTCGAGATGATTTGTTTTAGGCAATTATTGTTGGTAAAACCCCACCCTAAGAGACATTGCTAAATTGTGGAACCTTCGCCGACAACCATTCGGCGCGCAACTTGTCAATAGCTAATTCTTTGAATTTAGCTTCTACTTCAATCCAAGGAGCCTGATAATAGCAATTAGGCATTTCTGTAATTAAATCGCTGTGGCGCGGATCGGCAAAAAATTCTCTGCCATTTGATATGTGTACTAATTGCCATTCAGGAACAGACCAACTTGTGCGGGCTGCTGCGAGCATTTCGGCAACGTTGGGATCGTCGTAAGTTTCTAAATGTTCGTGAATGACGTGGTGGTGGGCGTCAAAAACCATTGGTACGCCGGTATCGAGACAAACTTCTAAAATTTCCGAGGAACTGTAAGCGTATTCGTCATTTTCAAAGGTTAAGCGCGATCGAATTGATTCGGGTAAATCGCGGATGACTGATTTGAGCTGCGAAGTGCGATCGCTCTTGCCGCCGTGAATGTTCATCAGTGCCAGGGGCGATCGGGGCTGTCCCAACATATCTAAAATTAAAGCATGAGTCGCGAGAATTTTAATGCTGTTTTCAACCACAGAAACCTTGTCGGAACTGAGGACGACAAATTGATCCGGGTGGAGTACCAAGCGGATGCCTAAAGAAAGAGCGCGATCGCCCGTCTTCCGCAATTCTTCAGTCATGGAGTGTAGCACTGCTTCCCCCAAATCTGTATCTGCAAAAGGGAACAGTGCAGAAGTCATGCGGTAGAGCTTAATCTGATTAACGGAACAGAAGTCGATCGCTTTGTCAAGCCGCTTTAAGTTGTCTGTATAAAGCTCGCGCAATACCGTTTCTTGTTCAGTTTCCGAAAGCTGTAAAAGTCGCTTCCGCGTGACTGTGCGAAAGCGAACTTCATTGGATGTTGTAATACAGACTAATCCCAATTCCGGCAATTTGTCTTTTTCCAATACTTGGTTAATATTGCTCATTTAAAATAACACCTAGCTCTATTTCGATCGCAAAATAGGTTTGTAATAAGGACTGAAGTCCTTAGTTATCAAGTTTTGAGAGACTTTACTCCCTCAAAACTCGATCTAACTATAATTTCTAGCTTAGACTCAGCGGCTGCGGGCGATCGCCTATCTTAAGTCAGAGATGTTGCTTAATAGTTGAGGATGCCATAGCACTCCTGGCATAAATTGTGAAATTTTTCTCTTCTCTTCTCAACATTCGCGTCAAGAGAGTCTTCGCGGTTCCTTCACAAAAAAACTCAGTTTCGTGTTTCCCGAAAGAATTGCTATATCTCCTGACTTTCCCCATTTCCCGTTTTCAATCAACTTCGCAAACGCCCTGACCTGAGAATGCTAATAATCAACCAAAAACCCAAAAAACTCGCCGCCCCAAACAAACCAGTGCTCAGAAAAGATAGCTGAGAAGTTTGTGCGTTAGAAGAAATAATTGCCGCCCCCACAATCAGCGAACCCACGACAATACTAAAAGAAAGTCGGTTCGCAGAATCCCCCAGAGTGCGGCGTAGCGGATCGAGTTCTTTTAGTGTCAAGTTCCACTTCAAAGTTTCCGAAGTAACTCGGTCTAAAAGCACTTCCACCTGTCGCGGAGATTGCAAAGATAAGCTTTTCAGATCCAGGGCAGTTCTCAGCAGAGCTTGGATCGGATCGTCTCCTAATAACTGACGCCGAAACATATCGGTCATCAGCGGTTTAACCTGCTCTACAATATTAAATCGGGGATTAAAAGAGCGCGCCAGTCCCTCCAAATTCGCTAGAGTTTTTGCATACAAACCGAGATTGCTGGGCAGCCGAATTTTATTTTTGCGGGTGATTTCCAGCACCTCATAAAAAATTTCCGACAAGTTCATTTGCGACAAGCTAACATTGTAATACTTGCGTAGCATTCGAGCCAAATCGTTCTCTAGATTAACTAAACTTGTCGGCTGAGCAAATTCGGCCATTTCCAAAGTTAATTGAGCGCAGCGCTGAGCGTCTAAATCGACAATTGCCAGCAACATTTCTGTCAAATTCTGCTGAGTGCGCGGGTCTAATCTGCCGACCATGCCGCAGTCTAGCAAAGCTATGCGGCCGTCTTTGAGATAAAATAAATTGCCGGGATGCGGGTCTGCGTGAAAGAATCCGTCGATATATAACTGCTGGAAGAAAACGCGGCAAAGTAGCGTTGTAATTTCTTCGCGTTCGGCATTTATATCTCCTTTGTGGCGAATTCCTTGCAAATCGCCTAACAAAATCGGGACTCCGTTCAGCCACTCCATGACTAAGAGTTTTTTTGTAGTTAACTCCCAGTTAATTTCTGGTAAGACCACTTGTGTGGGGTCAAACCATTTACTTTTAGATAAATTGCGGCGCAGTTCGTCTGTGTAGCTGGCTTCTTGAATGAAGTCTAGTTCTGCACGCAGGGCGATCGCAAATTCTTCTGCTAAGGCGACAATATCGTATTGTTGACCGAAGTCTGTGAGCATGACAAGTTCTGCCAAACCTCGCAGTACGGCGATGTCTTGTTCGATGACAATATCAATACCGGGGCGCTGAACTTTGAGGGCGACTTCGCGGCCGTCTTTTAAGGTAGCTTTGTGGGTTTGGGCGATCGAACCTGCTGCGATGGCTTCGGTGTTAAATTTGGCGAAGGTATTTTCGAGAGATTGTGTGAGTTCCTGGCGGACGATTGCTTCTACTTGCGACCACGGTACGGGCGGCACTTCCGCTTGTAGCGTGGAGAGAGTTTCGATGTAGCTGGCGGGTAAAAGGTCAGGACGGGTGCTCAGCAATTGACCCAATTTGACAAATACTGGGCCTAATTCGACGAGGATATTGCGGAGAACTGCTGGAGTTGGGAGACTGGGTGCGTCGGTTTTGCGGCCGGTTAGGAGGCTTTTCATGTAGTCCCAACCGTTGCGGAAGACGACCTCTAGAATTTCTCCTTTGCGAGAATTGTTTTGAACTAGGCTAAACAAGGGGCCTCCGGGTCGATCGGGTTTAAGGGCTATATAACTACTAGGATAGCGCTGTTGACCAAGCTGACCAGTGTCTTGGGGAATAACTTGGGGGTGGTGCGAATGGGGCGCGATTCCCTACGGGATAGCTTCGCACGCGCGTATTTTGGGTAGCAGAATTGCTGTTGAGAATTTCCTCGTCTCGGAAACATTTTCAGACCGTTTTGTTACTTATAGTATTCATTAATTGACTTATAATCTGTAGACTTATTGTCTATAAAAGTTTATTTATAGTCTGTAGATTTATTGTCTACATTTTTTGATAATTGTACCTTGAAGCAAAAAAGTGAAATAGATATCAAAAAGCGTTTTGGAAAAGCCATAAGGCGGCGTCGGCGAGAACTCGATCTATCACAAGAACACCTAGCCGAAATTTCAGGACTTCATCGTACTTACATTTCGAGCATAGAAAGAGGTCAGCGCAATCCATCTTTGGAAAATATTGACAATCTAACAAAAGCCCTGGATATATCTATTTCTGAGCTCTTTGCTAACTATGGTATAGAGGTAGAAGAGTGACAGCTAAAAAAAATGCTAAAGCTAAAAATACTCGGTTGAGCTATAAACTTGGTCTGCCAGCAGCAATAGCGAGAAAAGTTGAAAAGACAGGTCAAACCAGAGGTGCAGAGAAAGATACTGTTTATCAAAACCGCGTCCTCCGATCTAGTACAGTCCTAATACCGCTGAGTTCGTGGAAAGTTGGGGTTGTCCCACCACCCGAAGGATTTGAAAATGGTTACATAGTTCTTGCCCATCCAGAGGAATACTTTTCGGACACTCCTCCAACCTCTAAATTAGATTTACCAAAAGACTTACAGCTAGGAAAAGATTTATTAGTATTTTATGAAACTAGACCTCAATGGATGCGCTACCCTCCAAGTCAGTATGGTTGGCATCCCGCCCATTCTCGAATTCCACCACTAGGAGGTCAATACCTTGCCCGCGTACCAGATACTACCCGTCCTGGAGACTCTCTTGAAAGGCATGGGTACATAGATAGCAAAACTGGCGGTCAAGGGGCAGGAATTAGGATTTATGAGTATGCTTCAAAAACAGAAATAGAAGCTACTAGATATCAGTTATCTTTCCTTGTGTGGCAAACCGAGGGAATTATTGATATGGCGCGAGAAGAAGGGACACTGAATCCTGAAGAATGCAAGGCAATAATCGAAGCTAAATGTCAGGACATGGGACTGAGCGATCTTACGCTACTTCAGCAAAACAGGATAATAGATAGCCAACAGCGTACCGTTTGCCCTCTTTGCTTGAAGCCTATCCTAGCTCAAGAGCTGGCGTCCCGCGTGGAACAAGCTGAAGGTCGAAATGTACCTGATTTGACAGTTACCACAGCAAATTTATTTCATGTTAAGGAACTCAAAGCCGGAGTATATAATCACTGTCGTTACAATTTGGGATGGGGACATCATCACTGTAATGCAGCAGCTAGAGACTGGGGAGTTAAACGCACATTAAAATGGATGGAAGAAGTCCTCACAAATAACGGAAAAATAATTAATTATTTTTCCGAAGACACATTATTTAATAAGTTTTGAAACAAAAATTCCTTTTTCCAGTCAAATTCTGATGTTTTAGACTTTGGTAATGGCTGTGATATATCAGAACACCGTAAAGTTATTTTGTGACACAGACTTTCTTCAATCTCAATCAGCATAGCTTTACGACCTAACATTTGGGCTGCTTGTCCAACAACACCTGAACCTGCAAAGCAATCCAGCACCATATCACCCGAATAAGAACTGGCTTCAATAATATGAGTAATCATATCTAATGGCTTTTCTGCTGGGTGTTTACCCCGGTAAGGTCTAACTGTTGGGAAATCCCAAATATCGGTGTATGGTATATCGGCAGTTACAGAAAAAGGTCTGATTATTTCTTGATAATCAGGTAATTCTGGGACTTGGGGGCTAAATTTAGACAACACCGATTTCAGTTTTTGATATTGTTCGGGACTGGGGATGTTTCTGCCGGTCTCCCAATTCGATACTGCACCACCGTGATTGACACTCCCATACTCACCAATAGCTTCTGTTAGCTGAATAGTTGAGATCCCTGCAGCTTCGCGGGTTTTTCTGAGCAAGCTACCAAAAGCTGATTGTTTGTTGTTTTCCGCTGAGGCTGATTCAGCAAAAATAATCCGTTCCGAATGAAGATACCAACTCCTTAAACTTTCTTTTTTTGCCTTTTGCTTCCATCCATCATAGCCTGGTTCATTGGGTTTTGTCCAAGTAATTGAAGCTAGGACATTAAATCTTTCACCTAACATTACCTCAATTTTGGCTGCCATTTTATTAGAGGCAAAACAGTAGAGAGAGCCATTGGGAGCTAATACCCGCTGCCATTGCTCGGCTATAGTGTCTAACCAGTGAAGGTACTCTGGATCATTTTTAAATCTTTTGTCGCCCGTAATGTTATCTTTTTTAGTAGAATGATAGGGGGGGTCTGTCAGAATTAGATTGACACAATTATTAGGCAGTGACTTTAATACATCTAAGCAGTCACCTTGGTAGAGAGTGACCGCAGGGGATTGAAAGTAGGTGTTCATTGGCTTATTTTCTCTATAGCGCTCTGTACTCAACCGCTCGATTCCATAATTTAAGTTATTATATATGGGAAACCGAACCTCAGTCTAGTCTGTAAGACAATTAAATGATGGGTTTTACGCTCGCCCGGTTCAACATCTTTAACAGCTTCGGGAAAAATAGCCTGTTTTATAATTTTTTGTAATTCGCTTTTTCCGGGATTTATTGTAATTCCAAAGGGCGATTGATAATCGCCCTATTTCTATCACAATAAATCTTTCAATTTATCATCTTCTCCCAACACCTTAATTACCTGTTTAATCTCCTGCGTCCTGTCCTTTTTTACAATCAAAGTTACATTGCCATCTCTGACAACTACCACATCTTCTAAACCAATGGTGACAATCACCTCATTCTCATCGGCTGCATAAAAAATGCCACCTTTCGTATCAATTCCGACGTGTTTGGCTAACTCCAAATTCGGCTTATCTCCTTGCAGCAAACGACCGATCGCATTCCAATCTCCCAAATCGTCCCAGCTAAAGCCTACGGGCAGAACACAGGCCTTTTGCGTCTTCTCCATCAGCGCGTAATCGATGCTAATTTTGGGTAATTCTGAGTAAGCCTGGGCGCCTTTTGCTTCCAAAGCTGCCATCATTTCCGGTACATGATTTCGCAATTCTGTCAAGACTGTTCCGACTCGAAATACAAAAATTCCGCCGTTCCAACTAAACTTGCCGCTGGCTACAAATTCTTCCGCAGTTGTGCGATCGGGCTTTTCCGTAAACCTCGCCACTCGATAGGCCGGAAAACCCCCAAAACTGCCGATTTCCTCGCCTTGTTCGATGTAGCCGTAACCGGTAGAAGCATAACTCGGCTTGACTCCCAAAGTGGCGATCGCATCCTGATTTTTCGCCAACTCCGCCGCCGCCTCCAAAGTCTTGATAAACTCCTGTGGTTCCCCAATCCAGTGATCCGCCGGGAAAAAACCAACAACCGCATCCTCACCGTAACGCTTCGCAGTTTCTATAGCAGTCCAGGCCACCGCCGGCGCAGTATCCCGGCCCTCCGGTTCCGCCAGTAAATTCTCCGGCGGTAACAGCGGCAACTGTTCCCGAACCCCCTCCGCCAACATTTCCGACGTTACCACCCACAAATCGTCCCAACCGTTACCTAATTCCAAAAGTCTTTCCGCAGTAGCCTGCAGCAAACTCTTGCCGCTACCGTCGAGACTCAAAAACTGCTTGGGCCGCTGTTTGCGACTTAGTGGCCAGAAACGTTCGCCTTTACCGCCGGCCAGAATCACAGGAATTAAGGTTCTACTCATTGTTTAAAGTTTAAACTGTTCACATCTATTTTGCCTTGATACTGGTAGGGACACGGCAATGCCGTGTCTTTACCCGTAGCTTAATTTTTAATTCTACCTTCTATCTTCTGCCTGTCACTTTTTCAATCCAATTAGTATCACGATCAATGTAAGGTGCGCCCCAGCATACCTTATTCAATATAAGACCGAAAAACTCTGGTTGAGGAATCATTGAAGATTGCTATAGCCACTAGGAATTAGCCATTACCTATTACTTCGACAATTCGATATTGAGTTCGTTCACAACACGGCGTTTGAGCGGAATTGATTTTTCTCTAGGCAGCAAGTCAAATACTTTCCGAAAAGCGTCATCTACCTGTTCAAATGGTATTTGTCCTTTTTCATTGAAAACTACTTTTCCCGATTGGTCTAGGATGACAGTTTGAGGTACGAAACCTTCGTAATAATGGCTTGGTTCGGTGATTTCGGGTGACGGTTGCGGAGGCAAAGAGTCAATTGTTATGGGCATAAAATCGGCTTCGCGCCCGTAAAATTCCTGGAGTTGAGAGACGACGATCGCGTATTGCTTGGAGTCGCTGCTGTCGTCAGTGTAAAAAACCAACAGTACGGGTTTATGGCGTTTGAAAGAATCTGTAATCTTGACTTTAGGAGGAACTAGGGAACCGTTGCCGGCGTAGAGGGCAAATATTGTACCGTCAAAGCGATCGTCCGTAAGAGTTGCCAAGGCTGGGGCCGTGCCGCTTAGCAGTATGAAGCTAAGTGCGATCGCCACTGTTACAAGACTGGCTGACAAGATTCGCCTCAGCCAGCGGATGCCAGAAGCAGCAGTAACAAGTGATTTTTTTTTCTCAGTAAATATCATAGGTTGTGGGCAGTTGCTGTAAGGAAACCGAAATCAGATGCAAAAACTTTCCTAAGTTTATCAGCAAAATGTAGGCAAATGTTGTTGAGTAGGTTAAAGTAGTTTCGGCTCGACGATCGTAAATTGCTGATAGTGGCGATCGACAAGGCGATTCTACAGGCCCAAGATCACTATTTGCGATCGGCTTTTTAGGGGCGGGCTGGAAGTGTCCGCGCCACAATAAAATTTATTTGTGGTGGCATGGGCTTGTAGCTTCTGAAAATAATGCAAGATGTTAAATCCAAGTGATAACTAGAAACTGAAAACTGGGAATTTACAACTAATGATAGCTTTGCTTGACGCACTCCTCGCCCAAACGCCGGCTGCTGATGTTTCCGGGCCGGCTCAAATCAATCTGGCGCAGGCCCTTGTTTTAGGAATTGTACAAGGATTAACAGAGTTTTTGCCTATCAGCAGCAGCGCTCATTTGAAGGTAGTGCCGATCGCCCTGGGATGGGGCGATCCCGGAGTTGCTTATACTGCTGTTATTCAGTTGGGCAGCATTGTCGCAGTGCTTTGGTATTTCTGGAAAGACTTGACAAATATAGCTGTTGGTGCAGTCGAAGCCCTGGTGCAGCGCAACTACAAATCCCATGAGTTTCAAATGGCGGTAGCACTGGTTTTGGGAACAATACCTATAGTCTTTTTTGGGCTGCTAATCAAGGCATTGGTTCCAGATTTTGACAACTCGCCACTTAGAAGTTTGGCCAGTATCGCCATTGCTTCGATCGTCATGTCGCTACTGTTAGCAATAGCAGAAAAAATTGGCAAGCGCAATCGCACTTATGAAAAGTTAACTGTCTTAGACGGTATTTTGATGGGATCAGCTCAAGCAATCGCCTTGATTCCGGGGTGTTCGCGATCGGGTTCCACTCTAACAGCAGGATTGTTCATGGGATTGGAAAGACCCGCCGCCGCGCGGTTTTCTTTTTTATTGGGAATTCCGGCAATTACTCTGGCTGGATTAGTGGAATTAAGGGGTGATTTGGGACAAGGAATCAGCGATGCGGGAGTTGCAGCTTTGATAGTGGGAACGATTTCATCATTTGTGTTTTCTTATTTGTCGATCGCGTGGCTAATGAAGTTCCTGCAAACTCAAAAGACGTGGATATTTGTGTTGTATCGGCTAGCTTTTGGCGTGGCCATTTTAACGGCGATCGCAGGTGGGGCAGTGAAAAATGCGTAGGTTGTTATAATTACAAGGACAGGCAAGATGCCTGTTCCACAAAACAAGAACAGGCAAGATGCCTGTTCCACAAAGAGTAAATTTTCTTGTGGGACGGGCATCTTGCCCGTTCATAAAAAGCTTATTAATAGCTGACAAGCTGTTAGCTTTTAACTCAAAGTGAGCGTCGCCGTGAAGGATATAGAATGCCTGAAGATAGCGAGCGCCAAAATGAAAAATTAACGCTAATTATGCTGGTTCATGGTGCTAGCATTGGTGTAGCGATGTCCTTCTTTATCTCTCCCGGAATTGTGGGAACAATAGTATCAGATTTAAAACAGGTTCTCCGTTCAGAATCCCAGTGCTAATATATGGAATAGTCTCGCAAAAAAAGGGATTATTTGCCGCAAGGCTGGGTTGACAAAAGAGCGCTGTTGTGCTGGCAGAAACAACTAAGCCTGTCAGGAACCCCGTCAAAATTTTGAGTTTCATAAATACATATTTTTGATACATCCTCTCACAGCCAAGCTAAATTCACAACCCAGAAGTTATTCTGATTCTAAAGGCGATCGAGCCTAGGAGACTGCTATGCTGAAAAGAGAAAACTAATACTGCCATCAATCTTAAAATGCTATTTGTTCCTACGGCTGAACCAATTCCGCTTGTGGCTGATGCAAACGGTGTTATCCGGGTTAGCCAAACCCGAATTACCCTAGATACAGTCATTACAGCTTTTCTTGAAGGAGGCACAGCAGAAGAAATCCGGGAACAGTACCCGTCTCTTCAACTTTCCGATATTTATTTTGCGATCGGCTACTACTTGCGACACCAATCCGAAGTTGACGCTTATCTGATGGAACGTCAACGTCTTGCCACAGAAGTTCAGCAGGAAGCAGAAAGGCGTTTTAACCCAGTTGGAATACGCGATCGCTTATTAGCCAGACGCAACCAAAAAGGGTAGTGTTATATGCTGCGATTATTGGCAGACGAGAACTTTAACAATCAGATTGTTCGAGGTATTCTGCGGCGAAATCCCGACGTTGATATTGTCCGCGTTCAAGATATGGGCTTGATCGAAGCAGACGACCCAACTGTTTTAGAATGGGCCGCGCAGCAAGGGCGCGTGGTACTAACTCACGATGTAGCAACTATGACAAACTTTGCCTACGAACGAATGCAAGCAGGTCTTGCGATGCCAGGGTTATTTGAAGTCAGCCGCCGTGTTTCTGTAGGTTTGGCGATCGAGGAAATTTTGCTAATAGCTGAGTGCAGTCTGGAAGGAGAATGGGAAGGACAAGTGCGATTTTTACCTTTACGCTAACGAGTTTAAGCAAACTATGTCAATACCGAAAAAAGGAGCCAGAAAAATAATTGTTGATGGGGAGCCTTTTATCTGGCTAATCCGAAGACAAGCTACTTATACGCAAGAATACTCCGGAAATCTTCATGTTGCGATCGAACACGCCCAAAAACGGGGTTCGGTGTTAGTTATCATCACCGATCGACCTCATCCTCAATGTTGGGGTACTAACGAAGTGAAACCAGTAACACCCTGTGATGCAACACAATGGATACGGCAAGCGGTGCGACTCGGATGGCAGCCTCAGCTACCCGGAATAACTTTTGAGGTGCGGATTGCAGAACTGTTTATGGAAAAAATATAATAATGCTGTATATTTAGCAACCCGACAAGTCAATTCTGTTAAAGACGTTAAAGACAATTCACTCGCCTAGACTGGCAGAAGCGATCGCCCGATCGCTTCTGTCAGCCTAGACAAGTTAAACTGTAAACATTCTCCGCTAACAAATAACAAATAACTAATAACTAATAACCATGAGCGACATATCAATCCGGCCCGCCCTAATCACCAAAGTTATCCCCGACAGCATCTGCGCCGAAATGGGATTTGAACCCGGAGACTCAATCGTCGCCGTCAACGGTCAAAAACCCCGCGACTTGATTGACTATCAATTCCTGTGCGCCGATGAATTTCTAGAATTAGAAGTATTAGACACTAAAGGCAAAACTCACAAATTAGAAATAGAAAAAGAGTATGACGAAGACTTGGGAGTGGAATTTGAAACTGCTCTTTTTGACGGACTAATTCAGTGCAACAATCGCTGTCCTTTTTGCTTTATTGACCAGCAGCCTCCGGGAAAGCGCGAAACTTTGTATCTCAAAGATGATGACTACCGACTTAGTTTTCTTTACGGTAGCTATCTCACTCTCACAAATCTGACCGAAAAAGAGTGGGACAGAATCGAACAAATGCGGCTTTCTCCTCTCTATGTTTCGGTACACGCTACGGAACCGGAAGTGCGAATTCGGTTGCTAAAAAATCTCCGCGCGGGGAAGATTTTAGAACAAATCAAATGGTTTCAAGAACGCCGCTTGCAAATTCACGCTCAAGTAGTTGTTTGTCCCGGTATTAATGATGGCGAACATTTAGAACGCACTTTGTTAGATTTGGCAAAGTTTCATACTGGAAGTATTCCGGCTGTAGCATCGGTGGCTGTAGTGCCGGTGGGTTTAACTCGCTTTCGCCCGGCCGAAGATGAACTAATCGCAGTAACTGCCCAAAAAGCGCGAGAAGTAATCGAGCAAGTGCAGAAAATTCAAGGGCTTTTGAGTACAGGAAAAGGCGGCGGAAAAGCGAAAAAGCAGAATGCAAAATATACCCCCCCCAACCCCCCCTTAGCAAGGGGGGGAGAAGATTTAAATGGCTTGTTAGGAAAGTCAAAATCTCGCTGTATTTGGCTGGCTGACGAGTGGTTTTTAATCGCTGGTTTAGATTTGCCGTCGGCTGCTGATTACGAAGATTATCCGCAAATTGGTAATGGTGTGGGTTCTATCCGCCAGTTTATCCAGCAGTTTGAAACGGCTTTTGAGAAGCTGCAACCGATGCCAGTCGAGCCTGCGCGCAAGTTAGTTTGGGTGGTGGGGAATGCTGTCGAAAAAGCTTTTGAGCCGATCGTACAACAACTAAACCAAATTCCCGGCTTGTCCGTCAACATGGCCGCACTGTGCAGCAACTACTGGGGACAAACTATCACTGTCACGGGTTTGCTCACCGGGCAAGATTTGCTGGAAGCTTTGCAGGGGCGAGACTTGGGAGATGGCATTCTGCTGCCGTCGGTGATGCTAAAACAGGGGGAACCGCGTTTTCTCGACGACATGACCCTCGAACAGCTCGCCAGCTCGCTAAAAACCCGGATTTTGCCGGTGAGCGGAGTAGAGGAACTAATCTCGACGGCGATCGGTCTGGCAAATGCTGAAGTTAAATTCTAAATTTTGAATCGAACATTCAAAAGTTAAGATGAGTAGGGTAATTGTGACTTGCAACCGTCGAGTTCAGGCTACAGACTAGAAATTTGAGACCTCAATCTTGCTCTAAAATTGTCTCTAGGATTGCAGAGTAATTAAAAAATTATGCGTGTTTTTCGTCAAATCATCGTAGTCGGAGTGGGCGCTGCAATTACTTTGGGCAACGCCCCACAGAGTGCTTCAGCACAGTCTCCGACTCAATCTCAGGACAGTTTGGCCCGCTTCAATCAGCTCGAATTAGGGCAGAAGGTTCGATCGACCTCGAACACAGCTGCAGAATCAGCGTCACAGGCCGAACAGTCGATCGCCCTTAATCCCCCAACTGGAAGCGAGCAAGCATCAAAGCCTCAACAGGCTGCTCCGGCTTCCCCATCAACTCTGTCTCAGGCCGGTGCAACGCCTCTAAGAGGGTTGGAACCGACACAGACTCAGCAGCCTTCCCCGAACCCTCCCAACAATGTTCCTGTGCCGAGTTCCCCGGTACCCATCCTCCGGGGCACTCCGAACGAAAGTTTCCCCCCTGTCCCTCCGAGGGGTATTTTAGACACCAAGCCTCCGGCTTCCCTGGAACCCAACCCGAATCCCCTGCAGTTTCCGACAAACCCGGAGGATGTCAGGATCGAGCAAACTGAGTCAATTACCTTGCAGCAGGCGATCGACCTCGCCCGCCGCAACAGCCAAGTTTTGCAAATCGCCGGACAGCAAGTGGAACAAAGCAGAGCCGCTTTGCGCGAACAGCAAGCTGCTCTTTATCCAGACCTGAATTTTCAAATGGACGCCAGCCGCTCTGTGACTGCAGGCGGAGAACTCGGAGTCCGGGCTCAGCAGCGCTTCAACAACTCTCGGGCTAACGGAACCGGGCAGCCCGCCGAGCAAGCCCGGCAAAATTTAGGCAGCAACAGTCTCAACAACACTTTGCAGTTGAGCTATGACATCGATTTGTTCGGAAGACGGCGGGCTAACATCCGCGCGGCCGAGGAACAGTTGCGCCTTCGGGAATTGGATGTGGAACGCCAAGCCGAGGAACTCCGCTTCGACACTGCTGAGGCTTACTACACCTTGCAAAACGCGGACGGACAAGTTGCCATCCGCCAAGCTTCAGTCAGAAATGCTCAGCAAAGTTTGCGGGATGCCGAAGCCCTGGAACGGGCAGGGGTGGGAACCCGGTTTGCTGTATTGCAGGCTCAGGCAAATTTGGCTAACGAAGTGCAACAACTGTCAGTTGCTCGTCGCGATCAGCGAGTTGCCCAGCGGCGTCTGGCTGAGATTTTGAATGTCAGCCAGTCGGCGAACTTGACGGCGGCCGATCCGGTAGAGCAAGCGGGCTCTTGGAGGCTGTCTTTGGAAGAGAGTATCGTGCAGGCTTTTAGGAATCGCCCCGAGTTGGAACAGCAGTTGGTGCAGAGGGATATCAGCAAGCAGCAGAGGCGATCGATTCAGGCGGGGCGTTTGCCTCAACTGAGTGTTGGGGGTAGTTACAACGTGCTGGGACAAGACCCTGACGACCCCAACCCGTTTGCTACTCGCGGGTGGGCGGATGGTTATTCGATCCGGGCGAGTCTGACTTGGAGTATCTTCGACGGGGGCGCGGCGAACGCGAGGGTGAGACAGCGGGATGCTGATATTGCGATCGCCGAAAGTCGATTTGACCAACTCCGCAACCAGGTGCGCCGGGAAGTGGAACAAGCTTATTTTGGCTTAGAGTCGAGTTTTGAGAATATCGAAACTTCTGAGGCGGGGGTTTTGCAGTCGAGGGAAGCTTTGCGTCTGGCGAGACTGCGGTTTCAAGCTGGTGTGGGTACTCAGACGGATGTGATTCAGGCGGAAACTGATTTGACTAGGGCTGAGAGAAACCGATTGTCGGCAATTGTCACCTACAACCTGGGACTTTCGTCTCTCCAGCGGGCTGTGAGCAATCTTCCGACTAATAACCTCTCGGATGCTCCTTGAGATTGGGTTGGGGCGAGCTTTAATTACCAGATCAATTGGACATCCTGTATTAAACGTCCGACACATTAGTTAATATTTTGTAATAGAGTTCCATGTCAACTGCGTTAAGGAATCGGCAATGGCCAATATCAAGTTTGTGAAGGAAAATCAGGAAGTCATCGCAGCAGACGGAGCCAATTTGAGACTCAAAGCTCTAGAAAACCGCATCGATTTGTACACATTTTCGGGAAAGATGATGAATTGCGGGGGCTACGGTCAATGCGGCACCTGCATTGTGGAAATTGTCGAGGGCAGTGAAAATCTGTCGCCCCGCACTGACTTTGAGAACCGCAAGCTCAAGAAAAAGCCCGAAAACTATCGGTTGGCTTGTCAAGCTATGGTCAATGGCCCGGTGAGCGTCAAGACTAAACCGTGACTCTCAGAAGGCAGAAGGTTGATTAACAGAAAGAAAAATGCAGAATGCAAAAATTGTGTTTTTTTTCCTATTTCACTGTATAATCACGCCTTTTGCTCGCCTAGGAAAAGAAACTTGGTTTCTAGGACAAATAAGAGATTGGGTAGGGAGGCATCCAGGCAGAAAGCGGGTTTCGACGCTTGTCCGTCAGCTCTTCTTCTGTCTTCGAGTTTGCCTTTTGCCTTTGAGTGATATCCTAGTTGTGTGTGTTTTTCTATTTTCCGATAGAGGCGAGCGTCTTCATGGAAGTTAACGATTTAGGGTTTGTGGCAACCATTCTGTTTGTATTGGTTCCCAGTGTTTTTCTAATCATTCTGTACATTCAAACAGCTAGCCGTCAAGGTAGAAAAGATTAGCAACTGCTGTTATTTCTGTCAGGCGCAAGCTGCTTGCAAAAAAAAAGCGCCAACAGCTTTTTGCTGAGGCGCTTTTTTTATTAACTGTTGAGTGTTAGCTGCTAAGGAATGAGAATTAAATAACTTACAATGCGTGATGGTTTTTGTGAGATGGGCGTCCCGCCCGTCCAGAAAGGGCGGGCTATAAGCCCAACCCCTACTCCGCACTTTCAAGAGTGTAAATTATTTAATTCGCGATCCTAAGTGTTAACGATGAGATTCTAGCCGACTGTGCGGGCTAGCAAGACGGGACAGTTGGCATAAACTCGCACGTAGTCTGATAGCGAATTTCCTAGGAGTCGATCGATATCCACAAAGTTTTTGGCAACGCTGGGTCGCCGATCCGGGGAACCGATTACTAACAAGTCGGCATTCAACTCGTCTGCAATCCGACAAATTTCTTCCCCTGGCTTGCCTGTAGCACTCACGCAGCGGTAGCTAACTCCCATTTGTTTGGTTAGTGCTACTGCTGGGGCCAATACAGCGTCTTTTTCAGCACTTGTTGTTAAATCTGTGCTGGATTTTCCCGTCAAATCTTTGGTGACGTGTACTAAAATTATCTCTGGGCCACTGACTTCTTTGACCAAAGATAGCGCCAGCTCTAATGACTGTTTGGCAGCTTCTGATTTGTCTACCGCCACCATGACGCGCTTGATTTTTTTGACATAGATGTCGTCTTTTACTAACAACATCGGTCGGGATGTTAGCTGGAAAACGTACTGGCTGACTGAGTTTTCCAAAATCGATTGCAGCCGTCCGAGTCCGCGGGAACCCATAATTACTAAGTCGGATTGTTCTTCTTCTGCGACTTGGCAAACTGTGGTTTTCGGGTCTCCCTGTTTGAGCCTGGGGTTGACTTTGCTGGGATCTATTTTCAAAGACTGGACTGCTTGTGCTAAAATCTTGCCTCCTTCTTCCAGTTTCTCGGCCATGCCATCGGAGGTTACTTGGGGCGGCACGACGTGCAAGACGGTGACAGAGGTTTGTTGCAAGGAAGGGATGTCCATCAACATATTAAACATCTCTTCGCACAAGCCGCGACCGGCGACGGCTACTAAAATTTTTTCTATCATGGTTTTTTTGGCGGTAAAAACAGTTGAGTTTTCTTGTGCGACGTTAAACTAGGGCGTTGGTACTCTAGTTGCTTACAGTCAAGCATAAGCCTGAAGTTTGTCTTATGATTTGTAGAAATGTAGCGTTTTGGAACGATTTGTAAAGTGTTAGAGAACGATCGAACTCAACCTGAACTCGCACCGGCTGGTGCTATTCAAAATCGCCGCGGGATCGACTCTGAGGGCTGGTTTGAATATTTGGTGCGAGTTTACCCTCACCATACTGACTACAGCGGTGTGGTTTGGCACGGGACTTATATTGCTTGGATGGAGGAAGCTAGGGTGGAAAGTTTGCGATCTCTTGGCATCGAGTATGCAGACTGGGTGGCGCAGGGTTTGGAATTGCCTGTGGTGGAACTTTCGCTGCGCTACCACCGGGCTGTACAAATGGGTCAATCTGTGGCAGTCAGAACGCGGATGGCTGCTAGCGAGGGTGTGCGGCTGCTTTGGGATTACGAAATTCGATCGGCTGAGACTCAGGAGTTATATGTGACAGCACAGGTAACTTTGGTGGGTGTCGATCGCGACAAGAACAAGATTATCCGGCAATTGCCGCCGGCGCTAAAGGAGGCTTTGACAAGGCTTTCTGTTAAACCTTCAACCTAAGCTGCTGTTAATACCAATTCTCGCCTCCAGAAAGCAAGAATGATGAGTGTGGGTTTGTTTACTGAAAGACTGTATGCACCGGTGCGTCGCTCAAAGATTGTGGATATTATTTAATATTTAAGGGTGGCGACGCACCCGGAGCGATACTGTTGCATGAGTTTTGAGGATTTGTATAATTTATAATTATACCTTCTGCTTTCTGTTTTTTGCCTTCATTGGAACTTTTAATAATGTCAAAAAAACTGGAATTGCCAGAGCAAAATATTGAACTTCGGCGCAATATTTTGGAAAAAACCGAGTTAAACTCTGCCTTAAAAACTGAAGACAAAACTCTTGTTTCGGGAAAGTCAGACAGTTTAAAAAACGGTGAATTAGCTGACAGTCAAGGCAAAATTTGGGCGATCGTTTCGCTGTCTGCGGCGCTGCTAGCGGTGTCGCTGGCGGCGATTTTTATTAGGTTTAGCGAACGGGAAATCAGCCCGAATGCTACTGTTTTTAACCGTTTGTGGATAGCAACTGTGGTATTTGGAGTATGGAATGGTGCTGATGCTGCACGCCGCCGAATGTCTGGGGCAAAAGTTGAAGAGCGATCGAGCTACACTCTGCAGGATGTGATGCTGTTAACAGCCGTAGGCGTGGTTTCTTCTGCTTCTTTGGGTTTCTGGGCCTGGTCACTGACTCAGACTAATGTCGCTAATTCTACTGTACTGCGAAACTTAACTCCTTTATTTACTACTTTGGGGGGATGGCTGCTGTTGGGGCGGCGCTTTGACAGCAGGTTTTTGGTGGGACTGGCGGTGGCTTTGTCTGGCGCAATTGCGATCGGAATGGACGATTTGCAAACGGCGGGAGACAATCTAGTCGGCGACATTACTGCTCTTTTATCGGCGATTTTTTATGCAGGAAATCTGCTACTTTCAGAACATTTGCGAACAAAGTTTCCGGCGACAACTATATTGATGTGGCGCTGTTTTATTGGTAGTCTCTTGGTTTTGCCACTGGTTCTGCTGGCGGGCGATCGAGTTTTCCCTTATTCTTGGCAGGGATGGCTGGCTGTAATTGGTTTGGCGGTGATTTGTCAAGCTTTCGGCCAGGGACTGCTCATCCACAGTCTCGGTCGTTTGTCGTCGGGATTTGTCGCTCTTTTTCTGCTGCTAGAACCCGTGATTACTGCGATTATTGCCGGGGTGCTGTTTGCGGAAAGTTTGAGCTTGTTTAATTGGTTTGCATTCTCCGTAGTTTTGGCGGGAATATATTTGGCAAAATCTAGCAGTTCGGCAGATAAAAAATAAAACACACAGGAAATAAACTTAAATGGTTGCAACATCAATTAGCCTGAATCGCTGGCATTATGACTTTAGTTTGCTGCGTCAATATTTGGAGGTGCTGTTTGCTAAATTGCGGATTGCTGTGGTGTTCGGCGGGGACTGCGATCGCCCCGGCTCAGTGATTTACAAAACTCACAATCCCCGCGCTTGGAAGAGTTACGAAATCGTCGCCCGCGAAATTGCTACAGCATTAGCAGAAATTGGCTTTCAGCAAGTCTTTGTCATGCCTGACGACATGAACTTACCGGAACAACTAAAACAAAAAAATATCCATTTAGTGTGGCTGAATACTGGCGGAGTCCAGGGATACAATCCTGTTTGTCACACTCCCGCATTGTTGGAAATGTTGGGAATGCCTTATGTCGGTCACAATCCTTTAAATAGTTCAACTTTAGATAACAAACACGCTTTTAAACGGGAACTGCAATCAGTCGGAATACAAACCGCTCCGTTTATTACTTGGCATCCTTCTCAAGGGATTTTGCATCCTAATTTGCATCAGCGTTTTGCCATTGCTTTTGGTGACTATCAAGGGCCGTTTGTTGTTAAACCAGTATCCGGTCGCGCTTCGCTGCACGTTCATTTTGTAGACAAAATTGAGGGTTTGTCTGAGGCGGTTTCGGAAGTTCACCGAGCCACTCACAATACTGCTTTAATTGAAAAGTATTTGCCGGGACGAGAATTTTGTGTGGCGGTTTGTGGCTATGTTAAATATGCTAAAGGCGGTTTTGGTAAAGATACAAAACCTTTTGCTTTTTCGACGGTGGAGCGCGTGCTTGAGCCTGACGAACTTATCTTTACTTCTATGGACAAAAAAGCGATTACGGCAGATCGAGGACGGTTGATGGGCGGTGAGGAACCTGAACTCAAACAAGAGTTAATTGAGTTAGCTAGAAAAATTTATTGGGAGTTTAGTTTGAACAGTTTGGTGCGGATTGATGTCCGCAGTGATGCTGATGGAACGCTTTATGTTTTGGAAGCAAATCCCAAACCGGATCTGAAACATCCAGGGGAAAATGTGACGAGTTTGGTAGCTTTAGGTTTGGCGGAATACGGGATGAGTTATAACGATTTAATTTTTAGTTTATTGGCGGATAGGTTGGATTATTTGTTGACTCAGCATATCGAAATTATTCCTCATATTGTGGATTTGCTGCATTAATCGGACTTGCAGGGCGGGCTGCACCTTACCTGTAAACAAAAGGGATTTGTAAAGAAATATAAATTGTCGAGAAAAGTCAACACAGGCTGGCAAGTTGTGATAGCTTTGAGTAAGATCGCGATTTGTGGATGTCCCTTTTTTGGTCATAATCAAAATCCCTCAATTTATATTAATTAGATAAAACACATGGAAGCATTACTTTTATTAATAGGATTTGGAGGCGGGGCATTAGTCTGCTGGCTAATTTTGAATAAGCGAAATTCACGCAATTTGGTACGGATGCAGGGTTCGCAGGAGGCGATATCGAATTTGGCTGCTCAGTTGGATGCCAGAACTTCGGAATTGCGGCAAAAGGTGCAGAATGAAAATCAGCTAAATTCTGAATTGTCTCAGTTACAAAGTCGGTTGGAAACTGTGACTCGCGAGCAAGAAGTGTTAAAAAATCAAGTGTCGGAAATGGAAGAATTTTTGGCAGGAATTGCCCAGGATCGATCGCAAATTGATACTCTGATTGCTGATTTGCAGTTTCAGCTAGAAAATGCTCAACAAGCTGAGTCTCAGTTAGCAGAAGTGGCAGAACTTCAAGAGCAGTTAGAAGTTGCGGATCAGGAGCGATCGCAACTTAACGCTCAATTGCTGGAAATGCAAGCAGAGTTAGAGGCGGTTGATGCAGAACGTTCTCAATTTCACGCTCTGCTGTCGGAATTTGAAAGTCAGTTGGAAACGGCTAGCCAAAGCAGATTGCAGGTACAGTACCAGTTGTCGGAAACTCAAATTAAGTTCGATCGCTCGATTCAAGAGCGCGAGCAACTTCAGTCTCAACTATCTGGTTTGCAAGAGCAACTGCAATTAGTCGAAGCAGAGCGATCGCAATTTACTTCGGAATTGTCAGAGCTACAAGCTCAATTGGAGAGTGCAGAGCAAGAACGCAAAACACTCAACTCTCAATTGCAAACCGCTCGCCAACAAGCAAAGCAACCTCCATTGGAATTATTAGAACTGCAAAGACAGTTAGAAGCAGCTAATCTGGAGAAAATGCAGTTAAACTCTCAACTTCATGAAGTACAACTTCAATCCGAAATGGTTGTTGTAGAGCGAGAGAGACTGCTGTCTGAGTTGTCAGAATTGGAGTCTCAGATACAGCGCAAGGAGGAAGATAGCTCGCAACTCCAGTCTCAGTTATCAGAACTGCAAGCTGAATTAGAAACTGCTAACACAGAACGCTCCCACCTTTATTCTCAACTGTCCCAATTGCAAAGTCAAATCGAGACAGCAAACCAGATCCCTACTCAACTTCAATCTCAAGTATCGGACTTAGAAAATCAGCTAAATAGCCTGCATCAAACTCGCTCTGAATTAGAAGTTCAGCTAGAAACTGCTAACACCGAACGCTCGCAACTTTATTCTCAACTCTCGGAAATTCAAAGTCAAGCCGAGACAGCAAACCAGAATCAAAATCAACTTCAATCTCAAATCTCGGAGTTAGAGCAACAGTTAGAAACTGTGCGTCAAAGTCGCTCTGAATTGGAATCTCAGTTCAATTCTCAAATCTCGGAATCCCAAAGTCAAATCGAGACAGCCCACCAGAATCAAAATCAACTTCAATCTCAAATCTCGGAGTTAGAACACCAGTTAGAAACTGTGCGTCAAAGTCGCTCTGAATTGGAATCTCAACTCACTTCTCAAATCTCGGAATCCCAAAGTCAAATCGAAACAGCTAATCAGAATCAAAATCAACTTCAATCTCAAATCTCGGAGTTAGAAAATCAGATAAATAGCCTGCATCAAACTCGCTCTGAATTAGAAGTTCAGCTAGAAACTGCTAACACCGAACGCTCGCAACTTTATTCTCAACTCTCGGAAATTCAAAGTCAAGCCGAGACAGCAAACCAGAATCAAAATCAACTTCAATCTCAAATCTCGGAGTTAGAGCAACAGTTAGAAACTGTGCGTCAAAGTCGCTCTGAATTGGAATCTCAGTTCAATTATCAAATCTCGGAATCCCAAAGTCAAATCGAAACAGCTAATCAGAATCAAAATCAACTTCAATCTCAAGTATCCGACTTAGAAAGTCAGTTAGAAAGTGTGCGTCAAAGTCGCAGTGAATTGGAATCTCAGCTAACTTCTCAACTTTCGGAATTCCAAAGTCAAACCGAGACAGCAAATCAGAATCAAAATCAACTTCAATCTCAAATATTGGAGTTAGAAAGTCAGTTAGAAAGTGTGCGTCAAAGTCGCTCTGAATTGGAATCTCAGCTAACTTTTCAAATCTCCCAATTGCAAACTCAAATCGAGACAGCAAATCAGAATCAAAATCAACTTCAATCTCAAATATTGGAGTTAGAAAGTCAGTTAGAAAATGTGCGTCAAAGTCGCTCTGAATTGGCATCTGGGCTAGAAACTGCTAACAGAGAACGATCGCACCTTTATTCTCAACTCTCGGAAACTCAAAGTCAAATTGAGACAGCAAAGCAGAATCAAGCTCAACTTATATCTCAAGTATGCGAGTTAGAACATCAGCTAGAGACAGTTTATCAAGAACGCTTGCAGCTAACATCGCAACTTTCCGCAGCGGGCGATCGGCAATCTGAGCATTTTGAGTCGAAGTCAGGGAAAATTAAAGCATCTACTTCAGATACCAAAGTTGGGAAGAGTCAAGGATTTGTTGTTTCTCAGCAGGGTCAAGGCGATTATACTACTATTAGCGAAGCGCTGAAAAATGCAGCACCGGGCACGCGCATTGACGTGCATCCAGGCGTTTACCGCGAAAGTCTAATTATCGACAAATCGGTAGAAATTATCGGCAGCGGAGAGGTCGATCGCATTGTGGTTGAAAGTATCAGCTCAAACTGCATTAAAATGGCAACTGACAGTGCTTTAGTGCGCGGTTTAACGCTGAGCGCCACTGGGAAATATTACGCTGTAGATATTCGCAAAGGCGAGTTAATCATAGAAGACAGCGATATCACTTCTGCGGACTATTCTGTGGTGGGAATTTGCGGCCCTGATGCAAATTCGATCCTCCGTCGGAATAAAATTCATGATGGGGTATGGAACGGAATTTTTATATCGGATAATGGGAAAGCAACGGTGGAAGATTGCAGTATTTTTGACAACGGCAGTTTGGGAATAGGTGTCGGATTGGGAGGGAAATTGATCGTGCGCCGGTGTCGGATTAATGGTAATGAAGGTGAGGCGATCGCCGTTTACAGAGATGGCATTGCTACCGTGGAAGATAGCGATTTAACGGGCAATGCTGGGGGTGCTTGGCGCATTGCAGATAACGGATACTTGAACAGCAAAGGCAATCAAGAATAGAAGAAGGAAGTTCGGCAACGGATTCGCTCGACGGATGTAACGGATGTAAAGGATAGAAGGAAGAGGGAAGAAGGCAGAAGGAAGTTCGGCAACGGATTAGCTCGACGGATGTAAAGGATAGAAGGAAGAAGGAAGAAGGCAGAAGGAAGAGGGAAGAAGGAAGAGAAAAGAGGGAAGAGAATTCCCAATTAGCGATTCCCAATCCCCGATTGCCAATTACCAATTATCAATTATAAATGCCTAACAATCGAGCTGGATTGTGTTTCATCATTAAATCAATTTCCTGCGGAGAAATGCCTTCATCTATCAATTTTTTCACAAATAATCTGTAACCTTCCGCAGGCAAAGGATCGGGTTTCCTTCCTAAATCCGTGCTCATCACAAAATGCTCTGCTCCTATTAGTTTAATCGCTGCTGCCATCTTACTAATAGAAACTTGATGCCAGTTTTTGTGTCCGTCATCAGCGGCATTTTCTCCCATCAAATCGTTCACAAATGCGAGTTCTAAGAAAGCTCCGGTTGCGGCGGCTGTTTGCATATTTTCTAGGGACAAACCGGGTACATCTGCCATTGCATGGGTAATCAGAATGTTCTTAATGTTGAGCAGGTTGGCTTCAGCTACAACTGCCATCACTTCTTCTGAGGAAATATGACCGGTTTCCAATACCAAATTCTCTTGGGCTACAATCTTCAAAACCGCTGCTGTTTCCGGTAAAACCTTGCCATTTTCCGCAACTTTAATCCCCATTCCCGACTTGTGAAAAACCTGCAAGTGATGCTCAGCATCAACCGTTGGTAGCCACACTACTTTACCGTATTTGCCACCGATGCGGTGCATTGCTTCTACAGCGTCGGGATTAATGCCGCCTACCGAATGATTGAGAACAACTCCTCCGAAAACTTCGATTTTTGGTACTATTTTATTAACCAGAACTGCCCGCGCTGCTGTGCTGGCATAATGATTTTTCAATACCACAGCTTTCATCTTCGCCCTAGCAGCTAATTTCGCTACTTCAAAATCGTCTAATCTACGGGGAATCGCATCAGGAGAAGAATGAATGTGAAAGTCGATCGCACCTTCGATCGTACTCTTGGGCAAATTGATTATCGGCGGATCTGCGACAGCATAAACTGGCAGACAAAACCAATAGCAAACCATCCAAACAAACGTTAAAAAAACAGCTTGCATTCCTCCCCTCTGCGTTCTCTGCGCCCTCTGCGGTTCATCCCCTCTTAATCCTCTCAAATAAAAGATTTAACCACATTTGCCAAAGCTTCAGCATTCTCTTCGTGCATACCCAAAGAACCGGGAATAACTCGCGATTCAACACCCGGTAATTCCGTTAATGCTTCCATTTCAGCCTTGGATTTTGGCGGCGCATTTTCAGCAATTACAACCATCACCTGCACTGCTAATTGTTGAAATTTATCTGTAAATTCCGATCGCACTTTTGCCGTATCTAAACCACCAGTCACAAAGGCAGCGGAACCGTATCGAGCACCTGGTTTTTGCGTCACTTGCCATTTGTTTTGGATGAAATCTGGCGTGACTTTAGCTGCATCGGCGTAGACGTGGCGGCGGTACATAAAACTGAGGAAAGACGGCGCAGTGTTTAGTTTGTAGAGGAATTGTCCCAGTAAGGGCGATCGTACTAATTCTCTCACGATTCCGTGCCAGCCGCTTTGCTGTTTGCTCATCGTCGGCAAAGGCCCGCGCCAAGTCGGTGCTGCTAACACAATCTTTGACCAAACATGGGGTTTTGATTGCGCTAATTGCATCACATAACTCGCAGCGTGACCTGCTGCAACTACAGCCACCGGACTATTAAAATTTTCCGCAACAAAATCCTTGAGAAATTGATGATATAATTGCGGTTCATAGTCGGTTCGCGGGCGATCGGATTCGCCAAAACCCGGCCAATCTAAACTCATAACTTGAAAGTTAGAAGCTAACAATTCTGCTAAAGGACGCATTTCTTCTCGCGTCGAAACCGTACTGAATGCCGGCAGCAACAATACAGGATTTCCCTGCCCTCTGGTTTCGTAAATAACTTTGATTTGGGTTTCTTTCCAATTCCACAGATATTCTTGAACTGCGGCGGAATACTGGCCAGAATTGGATTTTGTTAAATTTGTAGTTTGAGTCATGGCTGTTTATTCTTTTAATTTTCTTCTGCTTGCTTGCTCAATTCACAAGCAAGAGCCTTATTTTTCATCATTTGAAAGATGTTGAAAAATCCGTTAGCGCGGGAAGGTGTAAGACTCACATTCAATCCCGTGTCTTGAATAAAATCTGGGGTAATGGTGACAATTTCAGCAGGCGTTAATCCGCTCAAACCTTCCACCAGCAAGCCAACTAATCCTTTGACTAACTGAGCGTCTGAATCGCCTTGATACAGAACTTTTCCGTCTGCCAAATTTGCGGTAATATAAACTTGCGACACGCAGCCAGAAACTTTGTTTTCCGGCAGTTTATCGCTTTCGGGAAATGCTGGGAGTCGCTTGGCATACCACAGCAGTTGTTCGTAGCGTTGTTTCGGATCGGAATGTCGCTGAAAGCGCTGAACGATTTTAGCTAAAGCAGCAGGTAGCGCGGTGTTTGCAGACATGATTCACTCGTAGCGGTTTACTTCGTTAATATTATACCTTCGATTGTAGCAGGAAGGGCGATCGATTTGAGATTTTAGATTTGAGATTAGGACTTACGCATGAGATAGTAGGGACACGGCAATGCCGTGTCCTCATGGTTTTTTAAGACACGATCTTAAACTAAACAACTGTTCAGGTGTTCTCGAATTTGAGCGATATCTAAGTTGCGGCCGATGACTACGAGTTGATTCTTAGGTGCGGTAAACCATTCCGAAGCATCTAGTTCGTATCTGGGGCCGCTGAGTTGAAATATGTGTCTCATCGGACTGTCGTTAAACCAGAGAATTCCTTTTGCCCGAAATACATCGAAGGGCATTTTTTCCGTTAGAAATTCTTGGAATTTGTGGACATCAAAAGGTCGATCGCTCTCAAATGATAGTGAAATAAATCCGTCGTTATCTAAGTGATGAGATTGATGTCCGTGATGGTGGTGTTCGTGATGATGTTCGTGATGGTGTTCGTGTTTTTCCTCAATTTCAAGACTGTTGAAAATATCTGCTTGCGTTAAACCCACACCCAAAATTAAGGGTAGAGGAACTTCACCGTATCGAGAGTGTAAAATTCTCGCTCCTTCCTTAACTGTGCGAATGTAAGATTCTAACTTTTCTACTTTTTCTGGAGGAGCGAGATCGGTTTTGTTCAGCAGCACAATATCTGCAAATGCCACTTGTTTAAAAGCTGCTTCGCTGTCAAAATGATCGGGAGTGAATGTTTCGCTATCGACTACGGTAAGTACAGAATCTAGATTGGTTAAATCCCGCAATTCTGTGCCGACAAATGTCAGGATAATCGGCAGCGGGTCAGCAACTCCGGTGGTTTCAATTACCATGCAGTCGATGCGTTCTTCTCGTTCTAAAACTCGGTAAACTGCATCGACTAAGCCTTCGTTAATAGTGCAACATATGCAACCGTTGCTAAGTTCTACCATGTCATCCTCTGTAGAAAATAGAAGCTGCGAATCGATGTTTATATCGCCAAATTCGTTAACTAAAACGGCTACTTTTAAGTCTTGGCGATTTTTGAGTATTTGATTGAGTAAAGTAGTTTTTCCACTGCCGAGAAATCCGGTAATTATAGTTACTGGCATCCCTCTTTTGGGAAGATCGGCAATTAAATCTGGGGTTTGTACGGTGAGATTAGTCATTGTTATTCGTTGGTTAATTGTAGAGACCTTGCTGTTAATTTGCCAAGCCGATCGCACCTCATCGCTGACAGCCCGGTGCGATCGCCTCTGCTAAGATACGGGCGATCGAGCCGATCGCGCGCCTTTTGTTTGATAATCATTCTCATTATACGTGAAAATGCGGTTGGCGCGCAAGCTCTACAATTACAGATCGGTGCAATATCTCCGATCGAGCGTTAATCTGAAGAGCTTACTGTAGTTAACGAGCGCGATCTATCCACAAACAGGAGAATATATGGTATTTAGTAACTAGCCGGATTGTCTCTTAGGAGTTTGGGCGATCGCGCAGAAATAACTATGTAAAAATGTTATTTATCTAAAAGCAAAGCGGTATAATATATTGTGAAAAAAATCTGGCTAAAATATCGAGTTTTTCAGGCAGTTGTCTTCTTAGGATTGGGTTTGCTATTAACCATCGCGCTTTCGCTTTCTTTTGGTGCGGTACCCATGAGTGCCGATCAATTGTGGCAAGCATTTCTGCACCGAGGTGATACTGTCAATCAAACTATTTTATGGGAATTGCGTTTGCCCAGAGTTGCGGCAGCGCTGACGGTTGGTGCGGCTTTAGGAATGTCGGGGGCTTTGCTGCAAGGTTTGCTCCGCAACGGTTTAGCCGATCCTTTTGTATTAGGAATTTCGGCGGGTGCAGGGTTGGTTGCGATTACCATGCTGACTTTGGGAATATTTCAAACTTGGGTGCCTTTGGCGGCTTGGATAGGTGCTATTTTCACTTCGATGCTGGTCTACTTTTTGGGCAAAACTAAAACGGGAATTTCTGTGGAACGTTTGGTTTTAGCAGGTGTGGCTGTGAGTTCTCTTTTTGGGGCAGTACAAACTACACTGTTGCTGTTAGCTGAAGACAGCCGCTTGCAAGCTGCTTTGAATTGGTTAATCGGTAGTTTGAACGGTCGCGGTTGGTCGGATTTGCAGGTGGCTGCACCTTATATTTTGGCTGCTTTGCTGTTAGGATGTTTTTTGGGGCGATCGATAAATTTGCTGGCTTTGGTTTCTCTAAAAGTGAGAAAGCTAAAGGCATTCCAAAGCCCGCAGCGATCGGAAACCTGGTTTTTGAGCCTGACTCCCAATGCTGTCGGATCGCCATCAAGAAGCTAGATCCAGAGGTGGCAAACCGCGCAACTGTCGCAGCGAGTTGATACACATCTGACAGTCGCAGCCAAACAGCGCCACCGCCTCATCGCTTTCTGCTTCCGAAAAATCCAGCATCGCCACCCGTTCTTCACCCGGGCGCTGCCAACTGATTCTTACTTTAGAATTAGCAGCAGCAGACTTGCCAGAAAGCCGCACGCAACTCAGGCGCTGAGTGTGGGGCGATCGCACGCATTGAGGCGAATCAGCCGATTGGGCTGGTATTTCGCCAATTAGAGCGGGATTGGCGATCGCGCTCATAGACATCACAGATCCAAACAGCGTCGGACTTACAAGTAAAGTGAGGAGCAATCGATTCATTTGTCGTCCTTAAGAACTTTAACGTATACAATAGCCGATTATCTGTTGCAATTCAACAATGTATTCGTCCGACATCAGTACGATTTGCCGTTATTAAGGCTTAAAAGCCGAATATTTGCCGCCCAAACTTTCAACAATTATCCGCGTATTAGCAACTAGCATTTTCTGATAAGTATCACCTTGGCTCCCGATTTTAAGATTTGTTGCAATTTGAGTAAATTTAGATAGCCAGTGATAGCAAATTCATCCAATGCGGGTAAACTGATTTCAGCAAGGACAACTCGAAGCAGCGAACAAGTTTACCTCAAAAACCAAGTGGGGAGTGATGAGTACAGTTTTAGTGGTGGAAGATTCCCGCAGCCAGCGCGAGTGCATTTCACATCAGTTGAGATGCAGCGGATTGAATGTAATTCAGGCATCAGACGGTGTGGAAGCGCTGGATAAAATCGAGAAAAATTGCCCCGATTTAGTATTATTAGATGTCATAATGCCCCGTCTCGACGGCTACGGGGTTTGTCGTTTCATTAAAGCTAATCCCGAAACTCGGAACATACCGGTGGTATTTTTAACAGGCAAGGGACAGCAGTTAGCTTTATTTGCGAGGTTCCAGGGCGATCGCGCCGAGGCTTATGTTAGCAAACCTTGGCAGCCGAGGGAACTTTTGGCAACAATCAAAAAAGTTTTGCTCAATGCTAATATTAAGTTCGATCGAGCTTCAGCCGACGCTTGGACAGAATACGGTATTTTAAACTTAAGTACAGTCGAACTGTATCAAAGCCATGCCGATGCTTGGACAAAATACAGTTCCCAAATTATTAAATTGTACGATTCCAGCTTAGCAGCTTTCGAGCAAGCTTTGGCAATTGAACCGAGTCACTCAAATGCAAACAAGTATCGCAACCGAGTCCAGACAATCCGGGCAACTTTGATGAAAAAATTAGAGCAAACTAAACCTTGCAAAGTCTGTGATTATTATTACGGTAAGGATGGCATCACTTGTGCAGTGCATCCTGCTGGCCGCCCTCAAGAAGTGTGTCGCGATTGGGAATTTAATTAAAAATGAAAACAAATAACCGCGCTTACTTGGAAAAGTTGCTGCAAGAAAGAAACGAACATCCCGAAAGAATGGCGGAAATTGATGCGAAAATCAATGAAACTTTTCGCCAAAATTACGCAATTTTAGTAATGGATATGTCAGGATTTTCGCGCACGACAGTCCGCTACGGAATTATTCATTTTTTGGCAATGATTCACCGAATGCACGGAATTGTAAAACCGATAATTTCCGAATACAGCGGCACTGTAGTTAAGGAGGAAGCCGACAATATTTTTGCAGTTTTTCCCGATGTAAAATCGGCGGTGGAAGCTGCGATCGACTCTTTGAAACAAACGGCGGCTGTCAACACGACACTGCCGCCGGAGATGGACATTTACCTCTGCATTGGTATTGGCTGTGGCGATGTTTTGATGCTGGAAGGAGAGGATATGTACGGATCTGAATTTAATCTGGCATCCAAGCTGGGAGAGGATTTGGCGGAACGCGGAGAGATTTTGCTGACCTCAGCAGCCTTTGAAAAGTTGGAAGGTGACAAGCAAGATTGGGAAAAAGTGGAACTTTCGGTTTCAGGTTTGGAATTGGTGGCGTACAAGCGGCTGTAATCGGGTGAATTTCTGTTGTCTTCTCGTTCTTCGCCCTGCTGGAAAATGAGAACATGGCTTGTGCCAGCCTTGACTCGAAACCCGGTTTCTTCGCAGATATCGGGCGACTAAGGATCGCGAATTAAATAATTTACACTCTTGAAAGTGGGGAGTAGGGGATGGGCCTGAAAGCCCGCCCTTTCTGGACGGGCTTTCAGGCCCATCCCACAAGAACCATCACGCATTGTAAGTTATTTAATTCTCATTCCTAAGCCATTTTGGTATAAACCAGGTTGATGAGGCTATATTCTTAGAGAATATGGAGTTTAAATAAAATTTAAAATTAGATGATTGAGGAACACAAAACTTGGCAATCTATTAATTTATCCGCTATTGGACAGCGGCTGGCTTGGCTGCAGCAACAGCCAGACAAGGTTATTTTTTGCAAAGAGTCTGGTGTTCACTATGTTGCAGTCACAAAAGAGCGATCGCACATTAAACTATCTTTAGTAGAAAAAGTAAATCAGCACACAGATTTACTGCAATCTGTATTCGATTTCAACAATCCTTTACATCTAGTGTCTGAATATACTCAGGCGATGATGTTGGGTTTAGTGTGGCAAAACCAACCTCAAAGAATCTACATAGCTGGTTTTGGCGGCGGCAGAATTCCCTTAGTGTTGCACCACTATTTGCCGGAAACTGTTATAGAATGTGCGGATGTCGATCCGATCGCGATCGAAGCAGCTACACAGTGTTTTGGGGTAAAATTGGACGATCGTCTAACTGTAACAATTCAAGACGGCAGAGAGTATTTAGAGCAGCAAAAATCAGATACTCAATACGATATCATCATGATCGACGTAGCTTTTGGCAACGGCTACTTTCCGCATCGCCTATCCACCAAAGAATTTTATCAAATCTGCGAAAAACGCTTGTCAAGTGAGGGAGTTGTGCTGGTAAATCTGCTGCAAAGAGATGAGTTTTATGCGGAAAAAATCAAGACTTTTCAAAGCGTATTTTCCCAGGTGTGCGTGTGTCCGTGGAAGGACATTAACACTGTTTTGATTGGTAGCAACAGCGCTATTTTAGAGAAGAATGAGATTGTTGCTAGGGCAAAATATTTGCAAGATGGCTATCAATTTTCATTTCCATTAACAGAAAGAGCGCGGGAAGTAAAATTAGGTACAGAATTGGCGGAAGCTGTACCTAATTTATATCGATCTCAAATTTTGCATGACGATTCGCCGCCCGCTGGTTATTTTGATTGCTGGTTATTCTGATATCTATAATAAGTCCGGGTTTACTCTTTGTGGAACAGGCATCTTGCCTGTTGCTAATAGGAAGTTGAGAGCACCCAGGGATTGAAAGAGACTATGGGATAAAATTGCCCTCAGAGTGCGATCGGATATAACCATCGACAATAGGGCAACTGACGACACAACATTGCCGTTTCCCTACGCCAACATAATCAATCTTCCTCGATAAGAGATATAACCATCGCCCGATTTATTTTCGGGAAACCGCACAGCGTCGTCTCCTGACTGTAGGTAATATCAATTCCGATGCCACCGGATTTGATATAACTGCTATTTCATACATTCAACCATCTGCTGTTCCAGCTTAGCCAACAATGTATCAACATCGGTTGCAGCTTCCTCAAAACAAACAGGAGGTTCAGGCTTAGGTTCAAAAAGAATCAACTTAATTTGACCTTCCCCGATCGCCAAAATCGCCACTTCCTTCTCAGGCTTGTGAGCGTTCAACACACCTACAACTTCCTGAATATGACTTTTTACTTGACGGTTCAACTCCTCAACCGCCTCTTTCTTACAATACACAAAACGCGCAGTTTCTGCAATATCAATTGCCAAAATCTCCTCGCTTTCTTCTCCCCTTTCCAGAAATAGCCCCCAAGCCAAAGCAGCCAATTCATTTTGATTAGCTTTCACAAATTTATCTAATTTCCGACTCCAGCTATTTTCGTTGGGTTTGGACTCAGGGCTATCAAATAGAAACATTTTCTCTTCTTGCTTGTAGAAACTAATATTTTGCAGTCAGTTGTCAGTTAGCAGTTGGCAGTTGGCGGTTGGCAGTTGGCTGTTGACTGTTGTCATTAGTTACCCATGCCCAAAGGCCCATCCCCAATTACAAATTAGCAATTCCCAATTACCCAAAACCGCTGCGTTTCTATCTTATACCAGATTGCACGCGCCAGAGCGCCGCATAAATTCCGTCCTGTTCGATCAGTTGTTCGTGCTGCCCCGATTCTACCACCAGCCCCTCTTCCATGACACAAATGCAATCGGCATTGCGGACAGTAGAAAGACGGTGGGCGATCGCAATTGTAGTGCGATTCTTGGTAATTCGTTCGAGCGATCGCTGAATTGCCGCCTCAGTCTCGTTATCCACCGCTGAAGTAGCTTCGTCAAGAATCAAAATCGGCGGATTCTTCAAAACAGCCCTCGCAATTGCAATTCGCTGTCGCTGCCCCCCCGACAACTTTTGACCGCGTTCCCCTACAATAGTGTTGTAACCGTCCGGCAATTGCGCGATAAACTCGTGCGCTTCGGCAATTTTCGCAGCATTTACTATCTCTCGATTGCTGGCCTCAAAACTGCCGTAAGCAATATTTTCTGCCACCGTACCGTGAAACAAAAACACATCTTGACTCACCAATCCGATCGCTCTCCGCAAATCTTTTAAATTCAGGCTATTTAATTCTATACCGTCGAGATAAATATTGCCATGCTGTACCTCGTACAGCCTCAATATTAGTTTCACCAGCGTACTTTTACCGGAACCTGTCGCCCCAACAATCGCAGTAGTTTTTCCCGCCGGCAGATTCAAAGAAAAATACTGCAAAATCGGTTTTCTTTGATTATAAGAAAACGTAACATTTTTAAATTCCAACTCACCCTTAATCGAACTAACCGGCCGCCGAATATCACCCGTGCGAATTGCGATCGGAGTATCCAACAAATTCATCACCCGATTAGTCGAAGCCATGGCGCGCTGGTATTGATCCAGAGTATCTCCCAGGCGAGTCAGCGGCCACAACAACCGCTGGGTCAAAAACACCAAAACGCTGTAAGTTCCCACAGACAACCGGCCCGCCACCACCTCCAAACCCCCCAGAAATAGTGTTGCAATAAACCCCAAGAAAATCACAACCCGAATCAGCGGAATAAAAGCAGCCGAAAGTACGATCGCCCGTCGGTTGCTTTGGCGGTAAGCTTGGCTTTGTGTTTCGATGCGCTGAATTTCATAATCTTCGGAAGTAAAACTTTTAATAGTAGTAATTCCCATCAAATTATTCGACAGTTGCCCGTTCAGAAAACTCACCTTTTCCCGCACATCAGCATAGAAAGGAGCGAGGCGATTTTGAAAGGCGATCGAACCCCAAATAATAAAAGGTATCGGCAGCATTGACAGCCCAGCAACAAGAGGAGAAGCAGCAAAAAAAGCCGCCCCAATCACAACAACCGTTGTCATTACCTGAATTACCTCATTAGCGCCGTCGTCTAAAAAACGTTCGAGTTGATTGATATCATCATTGAGAATAGAAATCAAACCGCCCGTGCTGCGTTCTTCAAAATAAGCTAATTCTAATTCCTGCAAATGACTGTAAGCTTCCAGACGCAAATCGTGTTCAATATCCTGAGCCAAATTGCGCCACAAATAATCATAGGCATATTCAAAAACAGATTCCAACGTCCAAACAATCGCGCTCAAAAGAGTGATAATTGCCAGTTGCCAAAAGACATCTTTTATGCCCCATTGAGCGAGGATAGAATCTTGCTGTTTCACCACCACATCAACGGCAATACCGATTAATGCTGGCGGCGCTAAATCAAAGAATTTATTCAGCAGCGAACAGATACTTGCCAGCCAAGCTTTCAGGCGGTAGCGGCGCCCGTATTTCAGCAGCCGCTTGAGGGGATGGACAGGTTTTGATGGATTTGGTGATGCTTGAGAATCATTCATAGGGCATGGGGCATCCGAAATAGGGCCGAGAATTAGAAATTAGTAGGGTGATCGGCGCGCACCTTACCTTTGTTTAATTGTTAATTCTCAAAAGCCCGGTTCCTAGGCTTTAAACGTTAACACTCGCTTCATTTTAGCGACTACACCAACTATTTGCGCCTCAATCTGAACGTGAATTACTGGTTGAATTGGCTGGTAAATTTTGGATCACAAGTTGTAATTCTGTCTCGCTTGTTGAGTCAGCTTCAACTTGTGTTCGAGACTTTGCCAATTTTCGGCTGCGATATCGCTGATAAACTCGTCGAGACTGTCGCGGTAAATAGAGAGCGATCGCAATAATTCCTCTCGATTGTACTTTGCCACCATCACTCCCAGTTCGGGATTGCCACCCCCCACCCGGCTCGTGTCCCGAAAACCCGAACTCGCCAAATGTTGGGCTAAATTAACAATATCCCGATCGCCCTCTCGATCGCACGCAGCAACCAGCGTCGCGCTCGCCATCAGCGGCAAATGAGAAATCCAAGCCACAGCTCGATCGTGCTCTTCCGGTTCACATCGGTAAACTTTAGCACCCAGCAACCGCGCAATTTCCTCAACCTTATCCACAGCAAACGCCGGCGTTTGGGCAGTCGGCGTCACCACATAAGGCCGGCCCACAAACAAATCAGGTACCGCAGCCTCGATTCCGCTTTCAGCAGTCCCCGCCATCGGGTGTCCCCCTACAAAATTCGGCCACAGAGAAGACACAGCCTGCACTATGGGTGTTTTTACGGAACCGACATCGGTTACAATAGTATCAGGGGAAAGATAGGGCACCAAGTCTCGGACGATCGGCTCGATCGACCCCAGTGGCGTGCAAATAAAAACCACATCGGCTGCTGCAATCAGAGACAGGTTTATGCTGGCTTCATTGACAACACCGCGAGCTTGCGCCCGATCGCAAGTCTGCTGCCGACTCGAAACCCCCAAAACATTAAACCCGCGCGATCGCAAATCCAGCCCGATCGAGCCACCAATTAAACCCAGTCCGACAATACCGATATTCATAGCAATAAAATGGGGATATTTGATACGGTGCCGCCCCCATGACAGTCGAGGAACTCCTGAAGAAATATGCCGCCGGAGAAAGAAACTTTGCCGGAATCAACCTGACTGAGGCCAACCTCAGCGGCGTCAACTTGAGCGGAGCCAACCTCAAGGGTGCGAATCTGAGTGTAGCAAACCTGAGCGGAGCCAACCTCAGCAAAACCAACCTCACAGGTGCAAAACTCAACATTGCCAGACTCAGCGGCGCCCATCTAGGCGGCGCCGACCTCACCGACGCCGACCTCAACGTCGCTTACCTAGTGCGAGTTGACCTCAAAAAAGCCATACTCATAGGAGCCAAACTGATCAGAGCCGAGCTCATTCGAGCCGAACTCAGCGGCGCAAACCTCAGCGGTGCAAACCTCAGCGGCGCCACCCTCACCGAAGCCACCCTTCGAGGAGCCAACCTCGCTCAAGCCAACCTTCGAGGCGCTCACCTCAGTGGCGCGTGCTTGACAGAAGCCAACCTCGAACAAGCCAACCTGCAAGGAGCCGACCTCAGCCGAGCCGACCTCAGCGGCGCCGACTTGCGAGGCACAGAACTGAGACAAGCCAACCTAACTCAAGCCGTACTCAGCGGCGCCGACCTCAGCGGCGTCAATTTGCGCTGGGCAATCCTCAGCGGTTGCAATCTCCGCTGGGCCGACCTGAGCGAAGCAAAATTGAGCGGTGCCGACCTCAGCCGAGCCGACCTCTGCCACGCCAACTTGCTCAATGCCAGCTTAGTTCACGCCGACCTGACAAATGCCTATCTGATCCGCGCCGACTGGATTGGAGCCGACTTAACCGGAGCCACCTTAACCGGAGCCAAACTCCACGCAGTTTCGCGACTGGGCATCAAAACCGAAGGCATGACCTGCAAATGGGTCGATCTGAGCCCCAACGGCGACCACAGCCAAATTTACTGGTTGAACTCAGGAGGAACCCACGAATTTTTTCACGAAACCTTGCCCACAGTTCGGATTGTAATTGACTCGCCCTTAGACCAAGGCGCTCATTTTGCGCTAGCAGCAACTTATTACCAAATTGCCCAACAATATCCGAGTTTAAGTCAGCCTCCCACGATCGAAGTCAGCTCCAGGCGCACCGTACTCGCCTTTAAAATGGACAGCGACGATAAATTATTTGCCACCGCTTACGTTGCCATCATTCCTTTTAACGACGCTGCCATAACTCAAAAAAACCTAATAGCTTTGATGAAAATGATTCAATCCCACGATGCAGGCAAACTTAACGTCAAAGAATCTAAACACGTTCAGTTATGTAGCAAAGCTCTCAACCAAGCTATCAGCAAAGTAGACCAAATCAAAATTTCCAGTTCTTTTCCAAAAATCGGCGAAAGCATCAATTTCTTTCAAATTCCCACACAAATGATCTTAATTAATTCCCGCGACCAAAGACTCAGCGTATATCACCACCCAGCCTTCGGCAAGCGCCTGATTAAAAAATACGACCCAAGTAACTCAACCTCTGGCAAGTTAGCCGAGATAGCAAAATTGGCTCAAACTAATATCAGTAGCATTTTGGATTTTATAAAAGGCTTCCACAATATAGATGTTTAAGCATATTGCATCAAGTTACAGAAAATGCTTATTCTAGTTTAAAGGTTGGCACAACAAAGCTTTGTTCTAGCTAACACATCAGGGAAATTCAAAAGCATGGATGCCGAAGAACTCATCACAAAATATGCAGCAGGAGAAAGAGACTTTACTGCAATCCTCCTTTGCGAGGCAAATCTCAGCAGGATCGATCTCAGCGGGGCTAATTTCAGTGAGGCAATCTTAAGCCTCACCAACATGAGTGGCACCAATTTGTCAAACGCCAACATGAGAAAAGCCAAACTCAATGTTGCCAGACTCAGCGGTGCCAATCTGCACAAAGCCAACCTCAGCGGTGCTATCCTCAACGTAGCTAACTTGATTAGAGCCGACCTCAGCGAAGCCCAACTCGTCGAAGCTACACTGATCAGATCCGAACTGATTCGAGCAAACCTCAGTAGTGCCAACTTGACCGGTGCAAATCTCAGCGAAGCAGATTTGAGAGAAGCAACCCTCAGAGAAGCCAATCTAGAGCAAGCCGACCTCAGCGGGGCTCACCTTAGAGGCGCTTCCCTAACAGCGGCCAACTTGGAACGGGCCAACTTGCACAGAGCCGACCTCAGCAGGGCAGACTTGCGAGGAGTCAACCTCTGCAATGCCGAACTCAGACAAGCTAATCTTTCTCAGGCCAACCTCAGCGGCGCTGACTTGCGAGGCGCTAATCTCCGGTGGGCTGACCTCAGCGGGGCGAACCTGACCGGCGCTGACCTCGATGAAGCGAGATTGAGCGGGGCCAACTTGTACGGGGCAAATTTGAGCAATGTCAATCTCTTGAACGCTACTCTGGTACACGCGGATTTGACTCAAGCGAATTTGATTCACGCTGATTGGGTAGGCGCTGATTTGACGGGGGCGGCCCTGACGGGGGCAAAAATTTACGCGGTGTCGAGGTTTGATGTGAAAGCAGATGACATTACCTGCGATTGGGTTGACCTCAGTCCTAACGGCGATCGCAGCCACATTCAGCGCTTTACCCCAGAAGAATCTCAAAGGTTTTTCAATGCTACACCGCCGACAGTTCAAATTATTGTCGATCGACCCCTCGACCCCGATGCTAACTTTGTCCTTGCAGCTACCTACCGCCAAATTGCCCGTCAATACCCTGCTTTGAACCATCCTCCCAGTATCGAAGTTAATTCTCGACGCACAATCATATCATTTAGAATAGAACAAGACGAGCAACTATTTCCCACAGCTTTCGTGGCGATTACTCCCTTTAGTGATGCAGCATTTACTCAGAAAAATTTAATGACTCTGATCAAAATGATTCAACCCCAAAGTGGTAATAACCTGGGTGTCAGAGTCTCAAATATGGTAGTGCAATTAAACGTTGCCCTGACCCAAACAATGAGAAAAATAGGGGAAATGAAAATTCAGCCGATTCGCCTCGATCGCGAACCGATGTCAAGTTTTTTCCAATCGCCTACCCAAACTGTACTGGCCAACTCCAGCGCCGAAAGTTTGATGATTCACTATCACCCAGATTTTGGCAGAAACTTGACCAATTTGCCTGGAGTCAACAAAACCTCTATCAGTCCTGCAATTAAAGCCCAAAGATTTACCACCCCGCCGCTAAATACTGTCATTGAGTTTGTCAAAAGCTTTTATCAGCTCGGTGAGTAAATACTATAAATGAATTTGATATTATTTCTATTTATGCCATAAAAAAGTTAGCCGATTGCCATTTCATTCAGGTAAAAAAAATGGAAGCTGAAGAACTGCTCAAACGATTTGCAATCGTCAAAAGATACACAGAAGGTGACAGAGATTTCACAGGAATCAACCTGAATGAAGCTAATCTCAGCCGCATCAACCTCAGCCAATCAATTTTAAGGCGGGCTAGCTTATTTGTCACCAACCTCAGCGGCGCTAATTTGAGCGACGCTAACTTGAGCGAAGCTAACCTGAATGTGGCTAGACTCAGCAGTACCAACCTGTCGCGGGCAATCTTAAACGGGGCGACTCTCAACGTAGCAAACTTAGTCAGAGCCGATTTAAGTGCAGCTCAATTAATCCGAGCATCCCTGATTAGAAGCGAATTAGTCCGCTGCGAACTCAGCAAAACTAACTTCAGCGGTGCAAACCTGACTGAAGCAGATTTAAGAGAAGTAAAACTGACGGAAGCTAACCTGTGCGGTGCTAATCTTTCCGGTGCAAATCTCAGAGGTGCTTCGGCTGCTTCAGCTAACTTTCAAGAAGCTAACTTACACGGCGCAGATTTGACGAAAGCAGAACTTAGCGGCGTCAATTTGATCAATGCTGATATGAGACAAGCTTCTTTGCAACAGGTGAATCTCAGCAGTGCCAATTTGAGCGGAGCTAACCTCAAATGGGCTGATTTGACGGGAGCAAACCTCAACGGCGCGGATCTGAGCTTTGCTAAATTAAGCGGAGCTAACCTTAACGGAGCAGATTTAAGAAATACTAATTTAGCAAGTGCTAGTTTCGTTCACGCTGATTTGACAGAAACAAATTTGATTAAGGCAGATTGGGTAGGCGCTGATTTGAGGGGAGCAACTTTAACAGGAGCAAAACTGTATTTGGTTCCTCGATGTGGCATCATCGCAGATGATATTACTTGCCAGTGGGTTGACCTCAGCCCCGCAGGCGATCGCACTCAGATTCAACAATTTAATTCGCCGTCAGAATCGATAAAATTTTTAAGTCACACGCCTGGGTTAGTGCAAATTGTGGTTGACGCACTTTTAGACTACTCAGCAAACAGCACTTTAGCCACAGCTTACAGCGAAATAGCTCGGCATTACCGGGCAATGATTTTTCCTCCTAATATTGAAGTCGGCTACCGTCGCACAACTCTAACTTTTAGATTTGAGAGCGATGAGCATTTATTGCCAGCAGCTTTTTTAGCGATTCTTCCTTTTAAGGATGCTCTACAAACTCAGAAAAATATTATGATTATCGGCAAAAATATCGAAAGTCAAAATTTGGAGGAAAAACGAATATTGCAGTTGCGTAAAGCATTGAGTACAGCTACAAATAAATTAAATGAGTTGATGAATTTGGTCTCTAATATATCACAAGTGAGTCAGCCAACAAAGTTTTTTGAGTCACCTACCCAAACTATTTTAATTAGTTCGGGACAGGAGAGTTTGATGGTGAATTCTCACGGGAATTTTGGGAAGGGAGGTGCAACTCATCAGGAGAGTAAATTCTGTTTGCCTCTCGGTCAAAAAGTAGTTGATTTTCTGGCCAGTTTTGATTATGTTGATTGAGGAATGTTAACAGTACAATCGATTGATTGAGGTAGAAGTCCACAATTCGCTACTCCGCTTCCTGCGATCGAACTCCGAGCCGCACTGGCCCCACCATTTAACGATGGCGCGGCTCGTGGCGCGGGCTTTGCGCTTGGGGCGCAGCGCTCTGATCCAAACGGGGCTTCCCGCTGGAGCTTACCGACAGCGGTATCGAGTCAGCTATTTGATGCCGATTTTGATGTGGCCAGAGCCTGTGATATTAGTCGCGCCTACACGGGTGATCGAGCATTTGAGAGCAGTGGAAATTCCACGTTTGCAAGAGTGGCTGCAAACAGAGGGGTCGATCGAGACTTATTCGGATAATGCCACGGGACGAGGATTGATGCTAGCAGATCCGCAGTCTTGGCTGGCGGCTCGCTTGGCGGCAAATTCGGAACTTCACAGGAATATTCCGACAATTATCGACGGTGTGGATGACTTGGAAGTTTGGACGCGCCAGCAATTGACGGCGTGTTTGCAACCTGCTGACTGGAATGATTTAATGCAATCTCAGCCTTTGGAAGCCGATGCAATCCTCCAAGGGCGGGTACTGCTAACGCGGGCTTTCTTTCAGCATCCGGCGAAACCAGAGGAGTGCTATTTGCTGGAAACCGCAGAGCAAAATATTTTGGAGGGGCTGTTTGAAAGTATCGAGCCGAATTCGCTGATTCCGGCTGCTTGGAGCAATTTTTGGCAGCGGTGGGAAGCAAACGGAACACTGCGGTGGGCGGAAATTAATCGGGAGGCTGGGTCATTTTCTCTGTTCTGCGCGCCGATTCAGGTGGCTGAGGTTTTGAGCAAAATTTGGGATGGTCAGCCTGTGGTGTTGATTGGGGGGGCGGTGGATGTGGAACCGAAGGCTCCTATCTTCCGGCAAATGCTGGGACTCCCAGAATTGACGAGCGTTAAGTTTTCGCCCGATCGACAAAGCGAATTAATTCAACTGTACATTCCCAACTGGCTGCCGCTGCCGAATACGCCGGAATTTCAGGGAGTTTTAATGGAAGAAATTCGGACTTTGCTGTTGATGAGCGCCTCGGTGGCGGGTTTAACGGTGCTGATTGTGGGTGATGTACCGCTGAAGGCTAGGCTGGCGGCGATTTTGGCTTCTGAGTTCGGTTCTCGCGTGCAGGTAGAAAAGACTGATGTGGGCGAGAATGCGATTTTGGTGACGGGGTGGGAGTTTTGGCGGGAACATCAGGGGGAATTGAGGGCGCCTCACTTGCTGGCGATCGCAACTTTGCCGCTACCTTCTTTGGAGAATCCTTTGGTGACGGCGCGTGTGGCTTATTATAAGGAACGGCGCAAGGATTGGTTTCGGTTGTATTTGCTGCCGGCGGCGCTGAATGAGTTGCAACGGGCGATCGCGCCTGTGCGAGAACGTCAAGGGGTGGTGGCGATTTTCGACAGCAGGGTGATTCACCGCAGTTATGGAAAGCAGGTTTTAGCGGCTTTGAGTCCTTTTGCGAGGATTGATTATTTGGATACGACGTGGCTGACCCAGGCTTGAGATGACCTGTTGGCGTATAATTTGTTTAGGTATCCAGTTGAAATCTAATTTAGTAGACAAAGATTATGGGTGAAGCTAAGCGTCGCAAAGAGTCGATCGGCGACGAATACGGTAAAGAAGAGCGCATCCTTCCCTGGCTGCCAATCACGAAAACCCAAAGCGAAGATTTTGTGAAGTGGACAAGTCGCGGAAGCTGGATGGGGATTAGTCTTTTGGTTGTTTGGTGGATTGTAGTGCGGTTTGTCGGCCCCTCGGCGGGTTGGTGGCAGGTTAACTGATGCCAGACTCGACAAATGCCTGTATTCTTGGCATTGTGTCGAGTTTAACTCGGAAACCAGCGGCTGAATTTTTAGGAAAAATTTAGTTGCAAATTAGGACTTGGTATGGTATGGTAATTATCTGCGGGCAATTAGCACAGTGGTAGCGCACTTCCTTCACACGGAAGGGGTCACTGGTTCAAATCCAGTATTGCCCATCGAATTTATTTTCTTTCTTAGTCCGCGCACGCGAACTTCGTTTCTTTAGCCGCGGTTTCAACCGCCGTCACCTTCTTAAGCTTCAACATATTCGCAAATAGAGACAGGTTCGGGAATCGGAAAAGCATCCTCTTGTAGTCCTTCAATATGGAAGGCGATCGCCTCTTTAATTAAATTTCTCACCTCTTCTAAACTTTCAGCCACAGCTACACATCCCGGTAAATCTGGAACATACGCACCATAGCTAGTTTTACCTTTTTCAATTACCACAGCATAACGCATTAATCTTCTTCCTCTAGTTGAGCTTGCCGCAAAACACTTTTAAGCGTACCAATTGGCATATCAACGCCTAAATTACCTGACACAGTGAAACTTCCCGCCTTTTCAGGATGTTTAAATTAACGATGACTGCCTTTTGTTCTAGCTAAATACCAACCATCATCTTCTAAGATTTTAATAACTTCTCTAACTTGCATTTTTTATCTATAAAATTCATCAACTCCGGCACTTTTATTCCCATAATATGCTCTAACTTCAGCAATATCTCCCTAGTAGCCTGCGCCGCTGATAAAAAACCTCATCCTGCTTTGGGTTTCAGAGTCCCGACGACCACAATCTATCCCAAATTTGGTCAACTGCCGATCGCAGTTCCGGATCGGTTAGCATCGGTGACTTCTTTCCTCTTTTGCCATTATTTGACAGCCCTTATAACCTTTTCTTGGCAAACCTCAATCAGACAATTGATGACACCTGTAGCAAGCGTCTCTATAGTTTCTTGACTAAGTGAAGGCTTAGATGCTATAAAATTAAGAATCATTTTTTCTTGAAAAGTAGCCGTTGCAACTGTAAACATTTTGCCAAAAATAGCATTAGATGCAACAAAACTGATTTCTTCTATTTCCAAATCCCCATACAATTCAGAAATATTAACTCGGCCAATATTAGTCACCGAAATTGTGACCGGAAATTCATCAGGATTGTCAATATAATATTCAATGAGTTTTCTATACATCATTAAAGGCTTAAAAATATCTTTTCTTTTTAAACTAAGTTCAATCTTTTTAGTAACATCTCTTGATAAATCCCAAAACGACATCTGAGGTTTTATTTGATGTAAAGAAGTTAAAGATGAAGCTAAAAACCCCATATTTTCAGGTTTAATAGGAGGTTCTAGACGCCTACGCATATCCACATAAGAACGACATGAAACCTTAATGCTTCTTAGCTTTTCCCTGCTAATTTCATTAGCTACTGTAAGTAGCATTGCTGCACATAATGCCCCCTGCACTGTTGTCTTTTCTTGCCGACAAAGTTCAATTAATTTTTGGGTTAACTCTTTTTCTAAGAATCTATGACTCATGCCACAACTACGAGACTCAATGGGAACCATCTCTTCAGACTCTAATTTTTCTGGTTTGTGTAAAAGCATTTGTAATTTCATTTTCAGCAAAAACCATTTGCCATTGTCGATGCCTTTCTTTCCTTTCATCCATTTAGGCAATAATTCCTCTAAGGGTGGAAGAGCAGGTCGGCAATCTATATCAATGGAATTGCCAGAGGCAATTATTTGGTAACACTTCAAGATTTCTGATTGTAGACTTATACAAGATAAACCGTCTGATATGGCATGATGTAAAGTTGTGATTAAATAGCTGGTGTTGATTTCGGATTGTTTGTCAATAAGAACGCATCTTAGCAGAACCTGACTGCTATCAATACTCTTGTTTAATTCTTCTGTCACAACATCTTCCCAGTTGTCATTTATGCCCTGTGAAACTACACATAAAGGAATTTTTCCTGTTCCTTGATTGGTAAATTCGAGATGATCGAGCGTTCCAACAATCCGAGAGTTCAGTAGAGGATGAATACTTGGGAGCGCATCTAACGCCTGCCTCAAAATGTCTTTCCTAATTTCACCTTTTATCCGGCTGATTGTTACTATATTTAATGAACCCTTTTGGCGGTTCAATAGCTCCATCGCTTGTTCTGTGACCGAAAGCGCTCTGTTGTTATTCATAAATTTAATAGCTCTTTTATTTATCTGAAATCAATCATTAACTATTAAGCCGCTAACTTTTCAGTAAATTCAATCAACTCATCAACTTCCTCCTGAGTAAACCACCGTTCCACAGCATCCTCCCCAAACCTGTCTAAGGGTGCTTCATACAAATCCGGAACTTCCAACCGTCGCTTTTTCAAAAACACATTCTGCACCGCCTTTAAAAACTGAATCTGATTGGAGTTAAACTGCCGTTGGGCAATAAAATCCTCAAAATTCCGCCTTACCACCTCTTGATAATCCGGCAATGCCTCAATCTCGAACAGCTCTTGCAGAAACGATAATAAACTATTCACCTTCAAATTAAACGCCTTGCGAATATTTGACTCGGACAACTGCACGTTTGGACTACCCAAGTCCTGCCTTAGAATACGCTATAACGCCACCAGTTGCAAGTCCGTCACCGCTTCCCCATTGCGAATTGCGGCAATTGTCGGGTGAGTCTCCACAATCTCCAACACCTGCCCCTCAAACCGTTGGTGGTATTCCTCCTTGATAATTAATTAGACAATTTTCCACAAGGCCCAAACTGCCGTAGCAGGGGCGAGGGCGGGACCCGATCGCCCAAAACTTCCCTTATATACTACACCTATGCTACACTAATATCGTAACTCGTGCCCCGCAGGAGGTTTCCTCATGGCAAATGCCAATCTTCCTCAAAATTTCAACTTAATCCTACCCGCAGGAACCCAAATTGTCACCAAAATCGAAGTCAAAAACCCCGCAGGCGACCAATCTTGGAAACCGGGATTAGTAGGTGTCATCGTTCAATCGCCTACGGACAATTCCCACGCATATTTAGTTAAACTCCCAGACGGAACACAAGTTAGTCTGCGCCGGCACGAACTCAGCATCCGCAAGCATTTTCAGAGCGAAGGATTGCAGTCAGGAGGAGATTTTCTTGCAGAATACAACCTCTATGATTCTGTAATTTACCGCTGCATTGTTGGTTCGAGAGCCTACGGTCTTGATAACGAGCAATCCGATACAGACAGACGCGGGATTTACCTGCCGCCGGCAATACTTCATTGGTCGCTTTACGGCATTCCAGAACAATTGGAAAACAAGGAAAATCAGGAATGCTATTGGGAACTGCAAAAGTTTCTAGTTTTGGCACTAAAAGCTAATCCAAATGTGCTAGAATGTTTGTACACCCCTTTAGTAGAAACTGTTTCTCCTGTAGCACAAGAATTGCTGGAAATTCGGGAAATGTTTCTTTCTCAATTGGTTTATCAAACTTACAATAGCTACGTTTTGTCTCAATTTAAAAAAATGGAGCAAGACCTCCGCAATACCGGGGAAATTCGTTGGAAGCACGCGATGCACTTAATTCGCTTGTTGCTGTCAGGAATTACGGTGCTTAAGGAGGGGTTTGTACCCGTTCGCGTGCAGGATTATCGATCGCAACTTTTATCTATCCGCAACCAAGAAATATCCTGGGATGAGGTGAATCGCTGGCGGTTGAGTTTGCACGGTGAGTTCGATCGCGCTTTTGCTGCAACTTCCTTACCGGAACGTCCTAATTACGAGAAAGCGAACCTGTTTTTGATTAAATCTCGCAGAGGTGCGATCGGCTAAAAGGGGCGCGTTTACGAGATAATTAATTTGATACATATATGGTTGGTAAAACCCGCCCCTAGAGGTATTTGCGATTGTTTAACCGGAATTGAAATTAGCATTGATAAAATGTTGAAAAAATGACAGAATACATCTCTAATCTCGCCCCAATTATCTCCGTTCAACCTTATCCGCTGCTATTTGCGACTGTCAGCGGTTCGCACTTATACGGCTTTCCTTCGGCAGATTCTGACTTTGATTTGCGGGGAGTACACATTTTGCCGCTACCGAAAGTAATTGGACTCATTTCTGGAGAAGAAACCATCGAAGTTTCTGAAGTTCGGGAGGGAATGCAACTCGATTTAGTAACTCACGACATCAAGAAATTTTTTGAGTTGCTGTTGAAGCGCAACGGCTACGTGCTAGAACAACTGTATTCGCCGCTCATAGTTTACACTACAAAGGAACATGAGGAATTAAAGGATCTCGCCTCTGGCTGCATTACCAAGCACCACAGCCACCACTATCTCGGTTTTGCTAAAACTCAATGGAAATTGTTTGAAAAAGAACGCCCGCGTCGGGTTAAGCCGCTGCTGTACGTTTACCGGGTGTTGCTGGCGGGGATTCACTTGATGCAAACGGGGGAAGTCGAGGCGAATTTGGTGAAACTTAATGATAAGTTCCAGTTGTCGTATATTCCTGATTTGATCGATCGCAAACTGGCTGGGGAGGAAAAATCTGTGCTGGAAGATACAGATATAGAATTTTATCAGCAAGAGCGCGATCGGCTACTTAATATATTAGAAGATGCAAGTTTTACAAGTCATTTGCCGTCAAATCCTAATGCAAAGGTTGCTCTTAACGATTTTTTGGTAAAGGTGAGGATGTCATCTGTGAACTAAGCTGTTCCACGTTTAATTAGTCTTTAGTGTAGCAAGCACCCTATATATTAGTCGTTTTGTGCGCCGAAGAGCACAGAACCTCCAGTCCAGTACACATCAGTACCAAAGAAACCGGGTTTTTCATCCTGCTCATATCAAATCCGTTAGCATCGGAATAGTACATTCGAGTTCACTGTTCACGGCGTTAACTGTTCATTGTTCACGGCGTCAACAGTCAACAGTCAACATCATGTATGAATGTTACCGGAAATGATATCAAAGGCCATAATGCAGTATTTTCGTGTCCATTAAACCCGGTTTTAAGTGATTCACCTTAATAGATTTGTGTTGGCTGTTGCGTTAAGGGCAGGTATGCCGGTATTTTGATGGTCGGTAACTGGTGAGTTTTTTCCTGGTATGTAAAAATTCCAACTTACGCCGCCTACATATGTCTTGATATATGAAGTCAAGGCGTGGATAAATATAACGATTGCTACCATTTCTAATGACTCTTCAATCGTCGTTGCTATCACGTAGGATATATCCCCCGGTCCCGCTGTATAAACTATGTATCCCGCTAGCATTTCCACTCCGATGGCTCCTCCAATATAAATAGCGGCGGCTGCAACAAACAATTTTCTCATTGAAACAGGAAGGTGCAACACGAACTTACTGTAGGAAAAAAGAAATATCGCTACTAGAAAACCGATCGGCACAATCCAAGTAAAGTAAAGAAATCCTGTGGCATTTAGCAGGTTTCGCATCGGGTAAACCAGCTTTTCGTGCAATTGACCAATTTCGTCTAAAGATAAAAATAGAAATATGAAGGATAAAATTTTCCAGTGATTCTTATAGCGATCGCTATCCAAATTTTTCGCATAGGCGATCGAACCCAGCAAGAGAGAACTAAACAGCAATGTCAAAAATGAGTAGAAGGTTGGAATGTTCCCCTCGTAATCAACGTTGAATCCATTTGCTAAGAAGTCTCTAGACGGGTAATCCGGCAAGAAGTACATAGTCATCTGACTTAAGAAAGATAGTACAACTAGACAGGCGACCACTCGAAGCAGCAACTGGGTTACAGATCCTGGAGTTAGAGGAATTTGGAATTTCATGTTTTCTTAACCGTTCTCTTAAGCTTTGTTTAAGGGAATCTTATCAAACGAAAAAAAAAATTCGGTCTACCCAAAGACAGAGAAGACTCCTAGTCGTGAAGGGTCTTTTTTTGTAACCGTAAAATTATCTTAAGATTAAGAAGTTTAGCAGACATCGATCGCCCTTAATTTTCTTGTGGCTATATAAAAACCTTTTTGTTTCCTGAGATTTAAATTAGAGATAACCCAAAATGAAGCTGAAATCCTTACTACGGTTGAGTCGATATCTAAATTCGATCTATATCTGCCAAAAAAACTCGGCTTCAGGAAGCCGAGATCCCTCAGTACCGAGGATTTCTGTAATCAAAGGCGATCGCATCTCAATCGAGAGTGACAACTATGAGATGAAATAAGAGGTCGATCGAGTGATTTGCCGCCATTTGTTAACCTAGACTTTCCCCACCGAGAGCAAAATATTTCCTTGTCAAAGTCAATTAGCTTTCAGTCAATTGCTGATTTCCGAAGCTTTTGCTGCTTTACTTATTTTTCGTACCTGCGCGGCGTGTAAACCCAAACATCTCCATATTTGCGGGGAATAATCCGAGTTTGACTCGAACCGACAATCACTAAAGTTCTCATGTCAGCGTCTTGGGGCTGGAATTCGCCGAGGGTGCAAACCCGCACAGATTGACCGGGCCGGCCGAGGTTTCGCCCTAGTACGACGGGGGTTTTAGCATCGCGACTTTGCAACAAAATCTCGATCGCCCTTGCGAGTTGCCAAATCCGCTGTTTCGAGATGGGATTGTAAAATGCGATCGCGAAATCTGCGATCGCAGCAGCAGAAATCCGCTGTTCAATGACCTCCCAAGGCTTGAGAATATCCGAAAGCGAAATCACGCAAAAATCGTGTCCGAGGGGTGCTCCGATCGCAGCAGCGGCCGCCTGCATGGCTGAAATGCCCGGTGCTACCCGAATATCGATGCCTTGCCATTCGGGTTTGGCTGTAAGTTCGATCGCCTCAAACACCGCCGCAGCCATCGCAAAAATACCCGGATCTCCCGACGAAACGACGGCTACAGATTTACCGGATGCTGCTAAATCTAGGGCAAAACGGGCGCGATCGATCTCTTCGCGGTTGTCCGAATCGTGCCGCTTTTGTCCTTCTCGCAGGGTTCCAGCTAAGTCGAGATAAAATTTGTAACCCACCCAATCCGTGGCTTCGCGCAGAATTTCCTTAACTTCCGGGGACATCCAGGGCGCGCCTCCGGGGCCGGTACCGACGATCGCGAGTTTGCCGCGGCTAACTCCGATCGCGCTAGCATCAAAGGGTTCGGGGGCCAGGGCGATAGCGCAATTCAGGGCTAAAGTGGGATCGCATTCGATTAACTGACTGTTTGCACCGGCTGCTGTCAGGGCAATTTGTGCAGCCTGATTTTCGATGAATTCAATAGAGTTTAATTCGACAATTTCCGATTGATTTAAAAAACGGACGGGAACTTTAAAATATGCTGAAACTGCTTCTAATACCGGATTTCCCATTTCATGTTTTAAGGCAAAAAATCCAGCAATTGCAGCGGCTGCCAAATTTGTTTTTGCCAGTAATTCCTGCACGCAAAACAGGGCTATTTCTGGCTGAATATTCGATAGATTCGCAAGTGCAACTGCTGCAATTTGCGGATGGTAAACCAAGCAATCTGGCGTCGGCGCAATTGCTTTTTCGGTGACGCGGATAGTTAATTGGGCGTCGGGGGCGATCCTCTCCGTTGGCGTAGCCCCCGTAGGGGCGGGCTTCGCTAACGGCAAATTGCTCTCGGAAAGCCAGCTTGCAGCCCCTTCAAGGCGTACTTTTGCCCCGGCGAGCAAATTTGAAATAAAAGTCTTCGCGTCCTCTGGATTCGCCAAATAATAGCCTTGGGGAGGACTCAGTAGCGCGGTGCGAAACCGGATATCTCCGGTGGTGGTAATTGCAGGTTGTACGCCCAGGGCTGCTGCAATCTCTCTGGCCAAATCATTAACGCCGTGCAAACCGCCCAGCAGGGGTACGACGGCGCTTCCGTCTTCTGCGACGGCTAAAACAGGCGGTTCGGCGCGTTTGTCTGACAGCAGCGGGGCGAGGGTACGGATGATTATTCCGGCGGCGCAGATCGCGATGATTGGGGTTCCTGTTGCAAATAATTCCCGCAATGTTTCGCCGAAGTTGGTAAAGTTGATGTCTGTGTTGGAAGTGCGATCGATTAAACCGTAAATCTGGGAACCGGGGAAATGTGCGGAGATTTTTTTGGCGATCGGCAGGCTGTTTTGACCTAAGATAACTATTGCGGGAGGAACTCGAACCATTTTAGATTTTAGATTTTAGATTTTAGATTTTATGAGAGTTGCGACGGAAATTAGGAATTGATAATTGATAATTGGTAATGTAGGGGCGGGTTCGCCAATGTCTGCAATACAACACCAGAAATCTACTAAACCCGCCCCACCCCCACCGAGGATGCTATCTAATATAATATAACCTAATTAAAACAGGCTACAATCAATAAATATTTCGAGGTTTGGCTGTGAAACGCATTGTCTTAATTGCAGGGTTTGAATCTTTTAATGCTGATTTGTACCGCAAAGCTGCCGAGTTGGCTGTTTCTGGCTGTCAGGGATTGGAAGTACGGGTTTTTAGCGATCGCGCCCTCGCAGACGAACCTGACGCTGTAGCAGCCGCCCTCTCGAATGCTGATGTATTTTTCGGGAGTTTGCTGTTTGATTACGATGCGGTAATATGGCTGCGGGAAAGGGTACAAAATATTCCGATTCGCCTGGTTTTTGAGTCGGCTTTGGAATTGATGAGTCTTACTCAAATCGGCGCTTTTAAAATTGGCGACAAACCGAAGGGAATGCCGAAGCCGGTTAAGTTTATTCTGGATAAGTTCAGCAATGGGCGAGAAGAAGATAAGCTGGCTGGTTATATCAGCTTTTTGAAGGTGGGGCCGAAGTTATTAAAATATGTGCCGGTGCAAAAAGTGCAAGATTTGCGAAACTGGCTGATTATTTATGGTTACTGGAATGCGGGCGGTGCGGATAATGTTGTCTCGATGTTTTGGATTATTGCCGAAAAATATTTGGGGCTGAAAGTTGCAGAAATTCCGCCGCCTGTGGAAACTCCCAATATGGGTTTATTGCATCCTGATTATAATGGTTATTTTGAATCGCCTCGGCAATATTTGGATTGGTATCTCGGTAATCAAATGAGTAGAAGCGGGCAAGATGCCCGTTCCACAAAAGAGGCTAGACATCTTGATAGAAAGGGTTATAACGGGCAAGATGCCCGTTCCACAAAATTTGAGACTAATTTGTCTGAAAATTTAGATCGGGTTTCTAACGGGCAAGATGCCCGTTCCACAAAATTTGAGACCAATTGGTCTCAAAATTCAGACAGAGGAAAATCCCCTGTTGTGGGCATCTTGCTTTACCGCAAACACGTTATCACCAAGCAGCCTTATATTCCTCAATTAATTCGCTATTTTGAAGATGCGGGAATTGTGCCTTTGCCGATTTTTATCAATGGCGTTGAAGGCCATGTGGCGGTGCGGGATTGGATGACGACTGCTGGTGAAACTGCGCGCCGAAAACAAGGCAATATTGAAACTCTTTCGCTTTCTAAAGATGCCGTGGAAGTTGATGCGATTGTTTCTACTATTGGCTTTCCTTTGGTTGGCGGGCCTGCTGGTTCGATGGAGGCGGGGCGTCAGGTGGAAGTTGCTAAACGCATTTTAACTGCTAAAAATGTACCTTATTTTGTGTCCGCACCTCTGCTGATTCAGGATATCCATTCTTGGACTCGTCAGGGGATTGGAGGTTTGCAAAGTGTGGTATTGTATGCTTTGCCTGAGTTGGATGGTGCGATCGATCCTGTTCCCCTGGGCGGTTTGGTGGGTGAGGATATTTATCTGGTTCCCGATCGGGCGAAACGCCTGACAAGTAGAATTAACAATTGGGTGAAACTACGTCAAACTCCGCCATCTGAAAGGAAAATTGCGATTATTCTCTACGGGTTTCCTCCCGGTTACGGGGCGGCGGGTACGGCTGCTTTATTAAATGTACCGAAATCGCTGCTAAATTTCCTGCACAAACTTCAAGCAGCAGGTTATACAGTTGGAGAAATTCCGGCTGACGGTGAGGAGTTAATTCGCAGGGTGAAAGAGGCGGATGAAGCTACTTGTGAGGGGCAAGATGCCCGTACCACAAAAGAGACTGTTAATGTCAAAACTTTAGAAAAATGGCTGGGCTATCTGTTAACAAGTCGTATCGAAAAACAGTGGAAATCTTTAACGGGTACTGGAATTAAGACAGACGGCGACGAGTTCCAAATCGGTGGCATTCAACTGGGCAATGTTTGGATAGGTTTGCAGCCGCCGCTGGGAATTTCGGGCGATCCGATGCGCTTAATGTTCGATCGCGATTTGACGCCTCACCCTCAATACGCTGCTTTTTACAAGTGGCTGCAAAATGATTTGCAAGCTGATGCTGTGGTTCACTTCGGAATGCACGGCACTGTTGAATGGTTGCCGGGATCTCCTCTGGGAAATACTGGCTATTCTTGGTCGGATATTCTGTTGGGAAGTTTGCCGAATCTTTATATCTATGCTGCCAACAATCCCTCGGAATCGATGTTGGCAAAACGGCGCGGTTACGGTGTTTTGATTTCTCACAACGTGCCGCCCTACGGCCGCGCGGGATTGTACAAGGAATTGATGGCTTTGCGGGATTTGATTGCGGAATATCGGGAAGATACGGCTAAGAATTATGTGCTGAAAGAGGCTATTTGTAAGAAAATTTTAGATAGCGGTTTGGAGGCTGATTGTCCGTTTGAGGATGCTCGAAAATTGGGGATTGCTTTTAGTTTTGAGAATGTGGGAATGTTCAGTGCTGATGCTTTTAACCGCTATTTGGTGAAGCTTTACGAGTATTTGCAGGTGGTGGAATCTCGCTTGTTTTCTTCGGGTTTGCACGTTCTTGGGGAACCGCCTAATTCTGAGGAAATGACCTCTTATCTTGAGGCTTATTTTGGGGAGAGGTTATCACAGGAACAGGTGCAAAAACTGGTTTTTGAAGAAAATGAACCGCAGAGGCGCAGAGGGCGCAGAGAGGAAGAGAAAGAGGGGTTGGGTGGGGTTTTTGAGGAGGGTTTGTTGGTGCGTGATTTGTTGTTGCAAACGACGGATGAGTTGACTAATCTTTTGCGGGGTTTGAATGGGGAATATATTCTGCCTGCACCGGGTGGGGATTTGTTGCGGGATGGGGCTGGGGTGTTGCCAACTGGCAGGAATATTCATGCTTTAGACCCTTATCGGATGCCTTCTCCTGCTGCTTATGAAAGGGGGCGCGAAATTGCTCGGAAAATTATCGACAAGCACCTTGAGGAACAGGGGAATTATCCTGAGACTGTGGCGGTGATGTTGTGGGGTTTGGATGCGATTAAAACGCGGGGCGAATCTATTGGAATTCTGCTGGAATTGGTGGGGGCTGAACCTCTAAAAGAAGGTACTGGCCGCATTGTTCGCTATGAATTAAAACCGTTAGCTGAGGTCGGTCATCCCCGGATTGATGTGTTGGGAAATCTGTCGGGTATTTTCCGTGATAGCTTTGTGAATATTATTGAATTGTTGGATGATTTGTTCGTGCGGGCGGCGGATGCTGATGAACCGGAATCGGAGAATTTTATTCGCAAACACGCTTTGATTTTGCAGGCAAAAGGTGTGCAGAATTATTCGGCAAGGTTGTTTTCTAATCCGGCTGGGGATTTTGGTTCTTTGGTTAACGATAGGGTTGTTGATGGTAGTTGGGAATCGGGGGATGAGTTGGGGAAAACTTGGGAAAGTCGCAATGTTTTTAGTTACGGGAGGAAGGATAAGGGGGAAGCGAGGCCGGAGGTTTTGACTCAGTTGTTGCAAGGGTGCGATCGCATAATTCAAGAAATTGATTCTGTGGAATACGGTTTGACTGATATTCAAGAGTATTATGCGAATACTGGCGGCTTGAAGAAAGCCGCAGAAAAGCAACGCGGCAAAAAAGTCAATACCAGTTTTGTAGAAAGTTTTTCTCAGGATACAACTCCGCGCAATTTAGAAGATTTGCTGCGTTTGGAATATCGAACTAAGTTGCTAAATCCTAAGTGGGCTAACGCGATGGTCAATCAAGGTTCGGGCGGCGCTTATGAAATTTCGCAGCGGATGACGGCGTTAATTGGTTGGGGCGGAACGGCTGATTTTACTGATAGTTGGGTGTACGAACAAGCTGCGGATACTTATGCTTTAGATCAGGAAATGGCGCAGAAGTTGCGGGAGGCTAATCCTGAAGCTTTTCGCAATATTGTAGGGCGAATGTTGGAGGCTAACGGACGTGGTTTTTGGCAGCCGAATGCGGATAAATTACAGCAGTTGCGCGAGTTGTACGAGTTAACTGATGAGAAGATTGAAGGGGTGACAGTGTAGTTTTTTTAGTCTAAATATTTAGGGGCGGGCTAGAAGCCCAACCCCTACTCCCCACAATAGTTTCAAAATTTGTCAGGTGCAAGTTAGAGGCGCGGCTATTAAATACCCCGATCGCCCTGCGGTTTTGCTACAGGAACTGACGGTTTCTTGTTGGGAGAATTAAAAGCTCGATCGACCATATCTCCAAAGGGAACAAACTGCGGTGCAGCCGATGGAGCTCCGGTTCTGAACACTGCCACGGGCCCGCTGCCGTCTTGGGCAAAATTAATCAATTTCGTTAAAGCATCACCGGGATTTTTAGCATTGCGCTTGTCTAGGGTGAAAAGCAGATTTTGAGAGTTGCAGCGCCCCCGTCCGTTCACGTAACAAACTACTGGCAAGTTATTAACAATTCCTGTTGTTAACTGCAAGTTGCTCAATCTGCCGCCATTCTGGGCAACAGCTTTGGTCAATCTATTGGAAACAATTTGACAGCGCTGCCAAGGTGTATATTCCCGGCCGAACTCGGTAGATTTCCACAGAATCATTGGATCTGTCGTGACATTTCCCCGGCGCGCAATTGTGACAAAATTCCGACCGGAAGTAACGCACTGAAATGTTGTTCTAGTGCTATTCCAAGAGTTGCTGGCTGGATCTGCTTGCACTTGGCTTGCAAAGGCGACAGTACCGACGAAAACTAAAGCGGATGCTAATAAGGGTGCAGTCAATTTCATAATAACTCCTGCCGCTAAGGCAGCTAAATTTATGTAGGAAGTCATAGTTGTAGGGACAGGGCAGTGTCTATTGGTGTCAACTTAAGGTTAAACCGGTAGTCCGCCAGGGAATGAATTCCCTGCCTCAAAGCTAAAGTCCTCTAAAGAGGACTGAGAAAAAGACTGTTAAACTCATTAGTCCTCTTTAGAGGACTTTCGCTATTAGGCAGGGGTTTTAACCCCTGCCGGACTAGGGGTTTAACCTTAAGTTGTGACTAATAGGCAGTGTCCTGTCCCTACCTATTCAAATTCCGCTGGTTGGCTGTCGCACCCGGATATTTTTCAAATATTAAATCAGGTTAGTTGCACCTCATGTCTGTAGGTACATGGCAGTGTGGTGTGTTTATTTCAACACTTGGGAACGCGGCTTTAGAAACACGGCACAGCTTTTTCTTTGTTTCCAACACTTCGAGACTGTGGCACAAGTATCCTAGATAGTGTTTTTAGCTACATTCTGCAAAGCCACGACAGTCAACAATGGTAAGTAAAATTACAAAGGACAGCTCCGAAATTGGCTGGCAAATAACTTTTTATGAAACCTCGAATCATTGTTTGCGGGTTGGGGCACACGGGCCACAAGATTTTTTGTTTGTTGAGACAGCAAGGAGCGATTGTGGTTGGTATTAGCGATCGCCCAATTCGCGGCGAAACTTCTGATGTGGTTGTCGGCAATTTGCAAGCAGCTTCTACCTTGTTGACGGCAGGCATTCAAAACGCTCACACTTTAGTAATTGCAGGAGACGATGATGCTGTGAATTTGGCAATTTTGATGCAAGCGAGGATTCTCAATCCTCAGATTCGCATTATCAACAGATTGTTCAATACTAGCTTGGGCGACAGAATTGACCACACTTTGCCCGATCACGCTTCCATGAGCGTTTCATCATTGGCGGCTCCGGTTTTTGCCTTTGCGGCTCTCGGAAATCAGGCGATCGGACAGTTGCGTTTGTTCGATCGCACTTGGCCGATTCACGAAGAATATATCGATGAAACACATCCTTGGAAAAATCGCAAACTGAGCGATTTGTGGGACGATCGATCGCGAATGTTGATTTATTATCTCCCGGCTGCTAACAAAACTGATTTAGTATCGGCGGTGCTTGCCGATCGGCAGTGTCAGCAGGGCGATCGGCTAATTGTTGCAACTCAGCCGACTCTCCACAGCCCCCAAAAAACTTTAACTCAAAAACTGCTCAAAACATTAACTAGGCTGCACAGATTTCAGCAGCACAGCCAAGCAGCAGTAATTGTTGTACTGACGCTGCTGGCCATGATTGCCGTTGCTACTGCCACCTATATTTGTGTTGACGAGCATATCTCAATTGTCGATTCTCTCTATTTTTCAGTAGGGATGATTACCGGAGCCGGAGGCCATGAAAAAGTAGCCGAACAAGCTCCCGAAAGCATTAAACTATTTACAATTGTCATGATGTTAGTTGGAGCCGGCATCATCGGCATCTGCTACGCACTGCTCAACGATTATGTATTGGGAACTCGCTTTACCGAATATTGGGATGTGGCGCGAGTGCCGCAGCGCCATCATTACATTATCTGCGGGCTCGGAGGAATAGGTATCCAAATTGCTAAAGAACTGCACACTAACGGTTACGATATTGTGGCGATCGAGCAAGATCCAAACTGCCGATTTCTGAGCACGGCTCGCTCAATGAAAATTCCGGTCATTCAGGGAAGTGCCAGTTTGCCCGCAACTTTGGAAGCTGCTAATGTTAAGCAAGCGGCAGCACTTTTGGCTGTTACTAGCAGCGATATGTCTAATGTCGAAATTGCATTGAGCGCTAAAGGATTGGCACCAAAACTATCAGTTATTGTCCGCAATCAAGACCCACATTTTGCTTTGATGGTGCAGCAAGTTTTTGAGTTTGAAGGAGTTTTGAACCCGACGGAATTGGCTGCTCCTGCTTTCGCGGCGGCGGCAATTGGAGGCAGAATTTTGGGTAACGGAATGACTGCTGACAGTCTCTGGGTTTGCTTGGCCACCTTGATTACGCCAAACCATCCTTTCTGTGGCCACCGTATTCAAGATGCTGCTAAGTCTGCTGATTTTGTGCCTCTTTATGTGGAAACTAAGTGTCAAACTCTCCACGGCTGGGATTTACTAAATTGTTGTCTGAGTACGGGGGATGTTTTGTATCTGACGATGCCGGCGAATCGGTTGGATCAACTGTGGAGAACGACCTCTGAACTAATTAAAACTTAATGGTTTTACGCGGGAATTTATATTGCCGATCGCTCAATTGCAACTACAAACCTGATAAAATGAGCCGTGTCTAGTAAATAAGACTTACGGCTAATCCTCAGAAATCCGGTTTCTTAGGGCAAGTTCTAGTATAAATAACCCACAGAGTGTCAATTAGTTGCGATGTAGAATGAGAAAATTTTTAGGATTAGTTGTGTTTGGCCTGATAATGGCGATCGCCTCTGTAGCTGTCGCCGCTCAACCTTTGTTTCTCGCTTATCCTCCCGCCAACCACAAAACTACAGCCGATCGCATCTTTTTAATCGGTACAGCGCCCGCACCGGGACAAGTTTTAGTAAATGGCAACCAAATTTCGCGCACGGCAGTCGGTCATTTCGCCCCGACTTTTCCGCTGCAACTCGGCGAAAATCTCTTTACCTTGCGTTACGAAAATCAGGAAGTCAAAATTAAGGTGACGCGCGAGTCTAATCAGCCGATAGCCCCTGTAGGATTGGCTTTTGCTAAAGATTCCCTGACGCCGAAAGTCGATGTCGCGAGTTTGCCGGGGGAATATATTTGCTTTGGGGCGATCGCACCGGCGAATGCTCAAGTTTCAGTAAAATTGGCGGGAGTTACTATTCCTTTAAAAGCGCGATCGCAAGTGGAACTACCCGATAACAAATCTGTACTGTTAGGTGAAAACTCCCCGATCGAAAAAGGCGGCAGCGAACAGTATCAAGGCTGCGGTAAAACCCCCCCCAACCCCCCCTTGCTAAGGGGGGGCAATGAGTCTAATGCCGCCTTGCCAACGGGGGGCAATGAGTCTAACTCCTCGCTACTAAAAGGAGAAAAAGTGGATTTGGGAGTGCCTGTATTTGAGCTAACAATGAACGGTCAAACTATCAGCCAACAAGGTACTGGCAAGATTTCTATTCTGTCTCCGGCGGATTTAGAAATAGCAGAAGTAACGGCCGATCCGGGTGTTGCCCGAACCGGGGCGAGTACAGATTTTTCTCGGATGACACCGCTGCCGAAGGGAACGCGAGCAACAATTATTGGGCGCGAGGGAGAATGGCTCAGACTTGATTACGGTGCTTGGATTAAAGCATCGGAAGTGCAAATTGTCAAGGATGCAGTGCCTCCGCGATCGATTATTCGCAGCGCGCGATCGCGTCAAGTTTCCGGCTGGACAGAGGTCTTATTTCCCTTAGAAACACCCGTCCCAGTCACCGTGCAGGAAGGAGAACGCACTTTCACCTTAACCCTGTACAATACCACCGCTCAAACTGACATTATTCGCCTCGACGATGACCCGGTAATTTCGCGTTTGGAATGGCAACAAATATCGCCACTGCAAGTACAATACACTTTTAATCTCAAATCTGCCCAGCAGTGGGGCTATAAATTGAGATACGACGGCACAACTTTAGTGCTGTCTTTAAAACACCCGCCGGTGAATACAAGCATGATGCCTGTGTCGCAAGCAAAACCGCTGTCGGGAATTAAGATTCTCATCGATCCGGGACACGGCGGGCCGCAGGATGGAGGTGCTGTGAGCCCAGTGGGAATTAGGGAAAAAACGGTAGCTTTAACGGTGTCGAAATTGGTGCAACAGGAATTGGTAAATCGGGGCGCGAATGTGCTAATGACGCGGGTAGAAGATGTCGATTTGGATTTGCCGCCAAGGGTGGAAATGATTCAAAAAGAAGAACCTGCGATCGCAATTTCAATTCACTACAATGCTTTGCCGGATAACGGCGACGCCATTAATACTAAAGGCGTCGGCGCTTTCTGGTTTCACCCGCAAGCGCACAGTTTGGCAATGTTTTTGCACAATTATTTAGTTGCCAAGTTGAACCGTCCGAGCTATGGTGTATTCTGGAACAACTTAGCCATGACTCGTCCTGCAGTTGCTCCATCTGTTTTAATGGAATTGGGATTTATGATCAATCCCGAAGAGTTTGAATGGATTGTGAATCCGACAGAACAGAAGAAGTTAGCCGCGGCGATCGCCCAAGGTGTTACCGAATGGTTTGCCTCTGTCAAATAACAGTTAGTAGTAAGGACTGAAGTCATTATAAAAAAAATTATAGTCAGGACTTCAGTTCAGCCAATCCAAGGAAATGAAATAATGCTAATTTTCACTCAATCAAAAGCCTTTTTTATTGCAGCCGTCGTTGCAAGTTTTAGCTTCTCACTTTACAGTTTTCCTGTTTTCGGCAAGCAGCAAAGTCTGGCTCCCGCAAAAGCAGAAGCTTTAAAAAAGCAAACTCAATGCTCGTTTATTACTGGTGAAGGTGGCGCTATTAACATTCGCAAAGGCCCAGGCAATCAGTACCCAGTTGTTGCTAAATTGAAAAGGGGAGACGGAGTTAGGGCTGTCAGCAGACAAGGTAAGTGGGTGAAAATTGCGGCCAGATTTTCAGGTAATCCTCCTAATGAAACTTTGACAATCCTTGACGGTTGGGTGAGCAATCAATTTATTAATGGCTGTTCCGAAGACCAATTTGACAGGTGGCGGAAATAGGGAATTTCCTAGGGGCGGGTTTTACAGACAATATATGTAGGGGCGGGTTTTACAGACAATATATAACGAGTACAAACAATCTATATAAACCCGCCCCCACACCACCAATAACTACATGAACCTTGATTTCGATCGCAGTAGAAAAACATAGATGGGGATTTACAGTTGGGTAGGGGCGGGTTTACTAGATTGTCGATTATTGACAATAATTGTCGGTGAAACCCGCCCCTACGATCGGCGGTTGAAACCGCAACTACACTTGCCTTGCTTCGGCGCAACGCGAGACTTTAAAAAAGGAGATTTAAAACCGGATGTCATGTAAAAAAAGACGATCGCCCTGATTCATTCTTGCATTCTCAACCAGCTAAACACCTGTTCGGCGGTGATATTCAGGGGAATCATTTCGGGCACAGGAAGGACATCGCTACCTTCGCAGAATTGCGGTTGTTGGTTGGGCAAAAACGCTAAAATCGATCGATCGTCTGGATCGATTAGCCACCCCAACTGACAATTATGTTGCAGACAGTGAATGATTTTTTTAGTTACGCGATTTGAGCTTTGTTGTGGCGAGAGAATTTCGATCGCCCAATACGGCGCAATTAGCACATCATCCAATGGTTCACCGCTCTCATCAAATTGAATTTGTTCCCACAATAGTACCGCTATATCTGGAACAATCGATCGACCGCCAAACGTACACCGCAACTCTGGAAACGCATAAGCTATCTTGGGAGTTTCCGTCACCTGATTAATTTCGTTGCAGGCTTTTAATCGCAATAAGCTATGCTTTGTTTTCGGCATAGGTTTTTGGATAATATCCCCCTCAATATATTCGCTAGCAGGTTTGGTTTCTGGCAGTTTCAGAAATTCTTCAAGGGTGAGGCGCTCAGTTGCGATCGTCATAAATAAATTCCTCGATTCTACCTATCTTCACTGTAATCCAAAAAATATTTATTTGGCATAAAAATTTTGTTTAACAGCCTATTTTTGCGGAACAAACTGCTGCTTAAATTCAAATAAATTAGGATTTTCCGGTTCATAAAAAGCCCGTAACCAATGCACATTTGGAGAACCAAAAGTTTCAACTCTAGTAAAATTTTTCATTCTCGGTAATTGAGTCTCATCGGTAAAATATGGTAAAGGTTTATCGATGCGGAAATAGTGAGTATCGCCGTGAACGAATACAACCTGCCCTGGGAAATTGCCTGTTTCTGTTTCCAGAGTTGCGATAAAATCGTTGTAGCCACTTCTTCTTTTGTCCGTCGGATCGAGTTCAAATCCCGGATTTGCCTGTGCAACTAACACAATTCCTTTGCTGTTGCTGCGTTTGGCTAAAGCAAAACATTCTTTGATCCAGGCTAAGTTAGCCCAATTGCGATCGGCATATTCTGCATCTGCTTCGGGAGTGCGGCCAAAATTGTTGTTGCTTCCCGGCATATTAATCGCCAAAAACACAACGCCATGATAAATCCAGCGAACATTTTCGCGGAATTTAGCAAACTGCGGGTTTTCGCTTTGACGGGTGAGAGTTAAGGTGCGCTTTCCCAAACTTTGATTACCGTTGCTAAATATTTCCCGCAGTTTAGCGAGTCTTTCTACTGGATCGTAACTGCCGTTTTTTGAACGGTGGCAATCCGTCCATTCATTGTCACCATAAGCTAGAATAAACGGCATCTCAAAATTGTCAAATAACTGCTTGCGGCTGACAAACGTTGCATCATCGCACACACTAGAACCGTTTTTAATGTCGCCGTCGTGGACGACAAACGCTGCGGGCGATCGATTGATATCTGCAATCAAACTCGGAAATTGTGCTTCCTGTTCGGCACTGTAGGGCAAATCGCCAATCAAGGCAAATTCAAAAGGTTTATCGGCCCAACTTTCAGCATAGCTCAAAGTACCTAAACCGATAACAGATGCAAAAATGATAAATCCAATAATCAAATATTTTTTAAACATTCCTTCTCCAGTAGCCAGCAAACCATCGATATCCTAACAAAACTTGTCAACATCTCTGTTTTCTTCTTTTCCTCTGTGTTCTCTGTGCTCTCTGTGGTTCAAAAAAAAAAACTGCCTAAATTGCGATTATTAATGATACCATAAACACGATAAATTACTATAGATAAATTATGAAATTTCCCCCGACGCTCTCGGTAATAGCTGCATTGTTAATGGCTAGCTGCAATATCCAAACGCCACAAACCAACACACAGCCTACAGAAAGTCGCTCGCCAATAGCAACCCCTGTTCCCCCCCAACCCAAGTCTGAGATCAAAGAAGCAAAACTAATTGCTGTCGGCGACATCATGATGCACAGTACCCAAACGCGATCGGGCTACGACGCAAAAAAGCAAACATACAATTTTGACAATTTCTTCGCACCAGTTAAAAGTATCCTGTCAACAGGCGATTGGGTAATCGGAAATCTCGAAACACCTTTAGCGGGCTCCGATGCGGGCGGATATACGGGATATCCGCTATTTAACGCACCGGCTCAATTAGCGGATGCTGCTAAAAAAGCCGGATTTAATATCTTGACAACAGCGAACAATCATGCTTTAGATCGTGGAGAAAAAGGGGTAATTAGGACGATCGCCAATCTGAGCGATCGCAAAATTGCTGCCATAGGAACAGCCACATCAGCCGCCGCAGCCGATCGCACTTTTATCAGCACCAAAAACAACATTTCACTAGCCAAGCTAGCCTACACCTACGGCACAAACGGCATTCCCATACCCAAAGGCAAAGATTACTTAGTTTCCCTAATCGACGAAAAAAAGATAGTCAAAGACATAGCCAAAGCCCGCAAACAAGGAGCAGATATTATCGCAATTTCCCTGCATTTTGGCGACGAATATCAGCGCCAGCCAAACCCCCAACAAAAACAATTAGTTGAAAACCTATTAAAAGCCGGTGCAGACATCATTCTAGGCAGCCATCCCCACGTCGTCCAACCTTACAAAATTTTTAATTTTCCCGGCAAAAATGGCAAAACCCGCAAAGCTGTAGCCATTTATTCAATGGGAAACTTCATTTCCGGTCAGAATAAAAAATATACAGACTTAGGCGTGATTTTGCAAGTAAATATTCGCAAAAAATTTCCCGAAAAAACCACAGAAATTACCGATGTAAAAACACATCCTACTTGGGTACACCGCTATACTCAGAACAATAAAACTAACTATCGCGTTTTGCCCTTAGAAACAACAGTCAGCCAGAAAAAAGATGCACTGCTAGCAACTTCACAGTATCCTGTTTTAGCAAAATATTTGCAGGATATGAACAATCATCTTAATTCTTTAAATAAACCTCAAGATAACAAGTAATCCCTCCCTCAAGCAGGGCAGGGCGGTTTCATTCTCGCGAAAATCCCGATTTTGACTCTTGTAGTGCCAAGAATGCCTACCCCTAGAGACGACTTCACAGGCGTTTGAGACATGGGGGCTGCCACGGGGGGCAGCCCCTACAAGAGAATGAAACAGCCCTGATATCTGCGGTGAAAAAAAGAGAATGTATTAACCGCCCCGGACAAGGGATTGACGCCCATTTACCCAGAGGTCGAGAATAGATAGATGAATAATTTCGATGCTAACAGATTTGATATTACCCGAAATTAGGACACCGGAGTGCCGTTTCCCTACAATCAACCGGGCAATGATTATATCCGATCGCGATCGCCCACAACTGTGCACGATTCTGATGGAGTTCTTCCGTATAATTCTCGCCGTGATAGCCAACTATTCCTGACGCTAAAACACGAGGATAGAAAGTAAACTTGTCCCTCTATTTGAGTACAAGTTTTCACCTTGACTCCAGCCAAGTCTAATAGATAGTCTAAGGATCGCGAATTAAATAACTTATAATTTTAATTGTTATTGTGGGATGGGCGTCCCGCCCGTCCACTCATGACGGGCTATAAGAGCCCATCCGACTTTCAAGAGTGGAAGTTATTTAATTCTCATTCATAAATAAAAATTCATCCCTCTCACTGTATTGATTGCTATATTTTACGCCATAAACTCAGGAGAGCTTTTTCTTCTCCCTCCTGCCTCAAAACTCCAATTCCTAGCTTGGCTGCTTTCATTTAGATTCTCCCTACATATCTTCGGGATCTGGTGCGATCGGGCGCAGTTTTTTTAAAGTCGCATAAATTTTCAGTAAATACCGATCTACACACTCGCCAAACCCAAAGTTAAAATATACCCAATAAAAAATAGCTCCTCCTAGCTGTTTTTTTGTCCAGCTAAATATCAGGGAGTGCATCTACGTGTCAATAAATAAAACGCTCAAAGGCAGAGCCACTACACCTGCCCCAGGTTTTACCATGATTGAGCTATTGATAATTATTTTAATCATAGGAATATTTAGTGCGATCGTCGCCCCCTCTTGGCTAATGTTTATCAACAACCACCGTTTAAAGGTATCGCTCGATCGGGCTTATTGGGCAATGGAACTTGCCCGCAGCAACGCCAAACGATCCAAAATTTCATGGCAAGCCAGCTTCAAACAAGTAGGAGAAAACGTACAAGTAGCAGTCCATCCAGCCGACATTCCCCCAGCCCAAATACCAGCCAGTCAATGGAAAAACCTAGAACCGCAAATTCAAATAGATCCAGATGAAACAACAGTGCTCCAAGTAAATGACAGCAACGAGCAAAAAACAAACGGCACAATCCGGCGCGTCATGTTCAACCACAGAGGTTGCCCCGTATCTCGAAGCGACCACGACTGCACGCTAACGAGTATAAGAGCCAAAGGAACCCTAACACTATATCATCCCAATTTAAGAAACAGCCAACGCTGCATCATCATCTCCACTCTCCTAGGACATAAACGCACCTCCCAAAGACAATCAAAACCCAACGACAACAAAAGATATTGTTACTGACAGGGCGCTCAATTATTTTGGGCTAGGGAAACGGCATTACCGCGTCGTCAATAGCCTTGTTGTCGATGCTTATATTCGATGTCAATTCTTGACGCAATATCTCCGATCTAACTCACGCCCAGAGTACCATTCTCGCTTAACAGGCTTTTCGCCCTGTTCCGCAAAGAGTGAATTTTCTTGTGGAACAGGCAGAAAAGCCTGTTCATAAAAGGCTTATTGAGAATGGTGCAACATCTCAGATACAGCATATTCCAGGTTCATGAAGTACACACAATCTTGTAGTAAGGATCGCGAATTAAATAACTTACAATTTTAATTTTTATTGTGGAATGGGCGTCCCGCCCGTCCAAAAAGGACGGGCGGGACGCCCATCCCACTTTCAAGAGTGGGAGTTATTTAATTCTCATTCCTAAGTAAGGTGCGGATACACCCGTCAATCTGCAAGTTCTATTTAAAAGGTCGCAGATCCGCACCCTACATATTAAAATCACACAACATAAATATAGCGGCTACTTTACTTCATCAACCACCGAATATGCTGTATAATCAACTACTTCTTACTCGGCGCAATTTTCTCAATAGAAATCAGCGCCTCCATCACCGACTCCACAATCGGCGCCGCCACCGTACCCCCCGAAGAACCCTCCTTCGGCTCATCAATCACCGCCAAAACCACATACCGAGGAGCCTCCACAGGCATGATCCCCACAAAGCTAGTAATAATCGCCTTGTCAGAATAACCCCCACCAGCATTAGCTTTTTGAGCCGTGCCCGTTTTTCCAGCAATCCGATACCCAGGAATTTGTGCAGCTTTCCCCGTACCGCCATCAACCACAGTTTCCATCATTTCTAACACCTGCTTAGTAGTTTCCGGCGAAAAAACCTGCTTTGGAACCGGCCTCGGAAGCTTCCAATAAGCTTCACCTTCCCTATCAAAAAGTCCCCGCACAACGTGAGGAGTCACCAACTTGCCACCATTAGCCAAAGCGCCGTTAAGCTGCACCAACTGCATCGGAGTAATCGAAAAACCTTGCCCAAAAGCCGTAGTAGCAACTTCCACAGGAGAGTTAATAAATTGCTCTCGATTTTTAAGTTGACTGCTTACTTCAAAAGGCAAATCAGTTCCCGCCGTTTGTCCGAGTCCGAGTTTTTCTAAAGCTTGATAGTAAAGAGAAGGTTTCATGGTTCTCATCATGTGCACCATCCCCACATTACTAGAATGTTTCAAAATCTCAGTAACAGTCGAAGGGCCGCGCGCGCCTGCTCTTTGGTAATCGGAATTTTGGATAGTCCAGGGATTCATGTAAATCCGACCTTCATCGTTAAACACGGTATTAGGTTTCACCGCACCCGCTTCCAGAGCGATCGCCACATTAATCGCTTTAAAAGTCGAACCAGGCTCATAAACATCAGTTACAGCCCAATTTTTATAGCGCGACAAATCGAAATTAAAATATTGATTCGGGTCATAAGAAGGTTCCGCCACAACTGACAGCAATTCCCCGTTACTGGCATCCATCACAATCACTGTGCCCCGCTTCGCATCGTGTTGCTTCATTTTTTCCTTGAGGGCACTGCGGGCCGCCCGCTGCAAGCGACTGTCGATCGTCAATTGCAATTTCAAGTCATCAAGCTGCACAAATCCCGCCGTCAGCCGATCGGGAACCCAATTCCCATTGCTCGACCTGCTAAACTGAATCGACGGCATCGATCGTTCCAACAAATTCTGCTGGCTGTATTCCACCCCAGCTTGTCCCTTCCGTTCCCCATCCACATAACCGAGGATATCCGCCGCCAACTCCTGCTGTGGGTAAAAACGCTGCTGCTGACGCAGCAACTCCAAGCCATCCACCAGACTCTCTTTAATTTGCATCCCAGCGACGCGATCGGCAACCTCTTGAGGTAGAGACTCCGCAATTGTAATACCGCTTTCAGCAAGATTAAACCTGCGTATCAGTTCAGTTTCCGACGTAGTGCCCGGAGTCAGTTCGATCGCCAGCATCGGAGCCAACTTAGCAGCAATTTCCGCCTTCGAGTGGTTAAATAACTTCGGGTGAGCGTAGAGCGTGTACACCTGTCTGTCGATCGCCAAAACATTTCCTGCGCGGTCAATTATCGGGCGTCTCGGTACAAACGGCTTCGTTTTGAGAGTTTGCTGCTGAAGAGCTTGTTTACGCAGCGCCGGAGCTCGCGTCACCTGCAAATAAAACAAATTCACAGCCAGCCCCAGCCCCCCCAGCATCAACACCGCCCACACCGCCCACAAACGGAACTTGCTGCGCTTTAAACGCTCCACCGGTCGCCCCCAAGATGCAGCCGTCTGTTGTGGCGATCGGCCGAAACTGCCGGAATCTCTAGGTTTTGCTGATTTTTTCCACCCAGTACGCGCGGCGAAGCTATCCCGTAGGGAATCGCCCGCCTGTTTTGTGCGTTTGAAATTCGGCGATCTGTAGCGGTCAAAACGGGGGTCGTAGCTCATGGCATTAAAAATTCAATAGCAAGTTAGAGCGTTGTATAATTGATAATTTATAACTTAAATCTTAAAATATAAAATTCACGGCTTGGGAATGAGCAGTCCCTATCAGGGTTTGGATCGCACCTAAAGTTGCATTCTGTTTTTTGAAGTGGTCTTAATTATTTTTAATCTGTAACTTCCGGTGGGAAACTGAAAATCGATCGCGACTTGGAAAAAAGTCAAAAAGGAAATTAGAGCCTCAAATTCTCATGCCCTCGGACACTCATGCCCGGAGGGCGCTCTCCGCTTTGACACAGGTTTAATAGCCCAGCGGTGTTTCCACACCGGCTCGATTCTGGAGAGCGGGCTCAGAATTTGGTGCCGCAACGGGCGATCGAGTTTCAGGGGCCGGCTGCAAGAAAATCGTGTCCCCAGGATTCTGCGGAGCCAAACCGGTTTCGGGATTTTGGGCTTCTTTAGCAAGTTGGTGTTTCAAGACTTCACTAGAAGCACTCAATTGTTGTTCCCGGAGGCGCAGAGTTTCCAGTTTTTGATACTCCTGACTCCAGCGCTGCTCGCCGTAAACTGTCAAGCCGTAGAGACTCAGAGCACCGCCCAAAAGCATAACTGCTACCACTGAGGAGGCGCGCTGTGCCTGCAGGAGCGAGCGCAACCACACTGGCTGCTGCTGGCGATTGGGCAAGACTTTCAGCACCGATGCGGACTGCCGAACCTGAGCCTGTTCGTCTGCTGGCGAGTAGTTGGGCAATACCGGCCCTGTCTTCGCCCGCCTAGCTTTGGCAATAGAAGTAACTTTGCTTTTGGCTGGGCCAGCAGCGGGCTTGCGGGTCGATCGGGAGCGGGGAGAATCCGGGGATCTGATAGCAGCGGTCATAAAGTTCACCAATACGTAAAGTGGGGTAGCTTCAGCTTGATTGAGGTTAAGAGTTTTTTGTCTCCCAGAGCGCCAGTAGTGGCTATCTGCGTTCGATCGGTTATCCTTACCAAGGATACCTCACAAGCCAACCAACCCATCCTACCACTGGTCTCTTTGACTTCAGGATTTGCCAAAAAAAAGAAATCTTTGCTGGTTAGCGATAATCTATGTGAAATTTATTAATAAATGCAGTATTGTAATCAACGAGCGAATCGTTGAGCTATTCGTGCCAGCATTGTTTCTCAAGTACACTCTTCCCTTCCTTGCGATGGGTTTTCAATCTTAAGGAGTTTTTATGAACAAAGGATTAATTCGTTTGACTTTGGTCGTGGGCTTGGCAGCAGCCCTCGGCGCCTGCGGAGGAGATACCACCACCCCCAGCTCCCCTAGCCCCTCTCCGGGCGCTGGCACTACTAATCCTCCTGTTTCTTCTCCATCTCCAAAGGCTACTCCAACTACTAGCCCTGCCCCTGCTCCTAAAAAGCCCTAACTAGGGCTATCTCGGAGTTGGTTCCCAACGAGCCTAGCCTCCAGGTGAAAAATCGTTCGCTCCTCGCATTTTTTCATCTCATAGGTCTAGGTCTCAAGTTGGGTGTTAGTGATTCTCTGCTGCTTTTACTAAAGTTCAGTACGTCCCGTTACCGCAGCAAAGTCCGCTGATTCGCTGCGTTACAGGAGCATTCCCTTTCAAGTAGAAAATTTGACCAATAATTTCTTGATGGTACCGGCCACGTGATTTATCCGTGGAATCAATCCAAAATCCTTGCAGCCTCAAGCCCCCGGATTTATCCGTGGTGTCAATTCTTTAATCTAAAATCTAAAATCTAAAATCGAATGACTCCCGGCCTGCACCTTTTGAAACTCAAGCCTGTGACAGGATGTTTGAGGACATTGCCAGTGCTGCTGCTTCAACTGAATATCAACCGGAGGCAAGCGAGACTCGACGCAAATTTTGCACTCTATGGAGTCTCGCTTGCCATCCCCGCCGCTGTGGCCCGCAGACGAGAGGAAAGCAAGCAGAGACTTGGATGCTCGAAGACTGAGTCCTTTAGCTTTGATTCCTCAATACCGAGTTAAGCATCCTTCGCCGTTTGAGCGTATTGCCCAAATTTACGGACTTTGTGGGGAAACCCCGCCTCCGAGATGTGAAAGTCTACCGATCGGGCGATGCTCCCTGCCTGAAAATTCCAGGTAAACTATTAACTGCTCCCCAACACTTACAGGGTTGACCCTCCGGGAGTCGCCAATCGACAAGAGTTTAATAAAAACTCCCGATCACATATAAAAAAATAAGTCAAGGATATTTGGGAAAAAATATAAATTTTTCAATTTGTTTGAACTACCAGCCGGGAAGTCCCTCGGTATATTTAGAGGGGACACATCTGAGCGCTGCGCGAAGTACCCCGTTGGGAATTACGCCCGCGTGATGGAAAGAAGCGTCGGGTGGAGGGACGGAAACCGACAATTAGACTTAGCCACTATGAATTAATCTTCGGAAGTATCTTGATTTTCGATGTACTTCCTAAGTGTTGAAATGGTAATCTTTGGTGTGGCATTTTGGACATACACAAACTATACTATGCAAAGGTCGAAAAAAGAAAGTTAAAAAATGCAACTCACTTACAAATACCGCCTCAAACCCACAAAAGCCCAACTAACAACGATGGTGGCTCACCTAGAGCTCTGTCGTCGGCAGTACAACTACCGACTTGGCGATAGATTTAGGTGGTGGTCAGCCACGAGAACACCTATCAACGCCTGCCCCTTGATTGTTTCGATAGTCCCGATTGAGGAAATTTATCAAAATATTTCTTTGACGAGAGTGCAAACTAGGGATGGTAGAAAAAAGGATGAGTCAGGCAATCCTCTAACCAGGAAAGGTGATGTTTTCTCGAACATTGAAGGCGGATATGTACAGTGGCAAACCATACAACTGGCTGACCTGAAAAACACAAAAAAGTTATTCCCTGATTATAAAGTGTTAGATTCGCAGGTCTTGCAAGATGTCGTCAACAGGGTGGAAACTTCCTTTTCAAATTTCACCACGCCGGACACAAATGGCAATCGTAGAGGCAAGCCCAGATTCAAAGGGCTTCATTACTACAAATCTTTCACTTATCCTCAACTAGACAATCTTGATATTGTCAAGGACGAGGAAAATAGGATTTGTATTGACCTCGCAAAAATAGGTCAAGTACCTATGGTTTTCCACCGTCCAATACCAACAAGGTTCACAGTTAAGACGGGAACAGTTATCAGAGAAGCTGATGGGTGGTATATCTCCCTGACGCTAGAAGATAAAACAGTTCCCGTAACGGTTGCAGAAATTCAACCGACGGTCGAAAATACTGTTGGCATCGATATGGGAATCACTAATTACGTCTATCTTTCCAATGGCGAGAGAGTTGAGAATCCTAGGTTTTTGAGGAATTCTGCCCAGAAATTGGCAAAACTTCAAGCGAAGTTAGCTAATAGAGTCAAGGGTTCTAAGCCTTGGAAGATTATCAAGGACAAGATTTCCCAACTCCATCAGTTTGTAGCTAGATCCCGATTAGATTTTCAGTTTAAAACTGCACATGAGCTATTCGGTAAATGTGAGGTTTTAGTTGGTGAAGACTTGAGTGTCAAAAATTTAACTAGACGTGCCCAGCCCAAGACAGATGTTGAAAATGGTAATTTGGTTTATTTGCCGAACGGTCAGTCAGCTAAAAGTGGCTTGAATAAATCCATGCTTGATGCTGCTCATGGGCAATTCGCCAGCGTCCTAAAATATGTCGCCTGGAAATTGGGTAAAAGCATTTTGTTTGTCTCTCCAAGAGGAACTTCTCAACATTGCTGGAATTGCCTCAACAAAGTACCGAAAGAATTGTCGGAGCGCTGGCATTCTTGTCAATGCGGAGAATCTTTGGATCGAGATAAAAACTCAGCTAAGCTTATAAAGAGAATTGGTCTAAGTTACGAAAGTGGCGGGGGAACTCCGTCACTCAAAAAAGCCTTTGAAAAAAAGGAAAAAGAAGCCGGCGGTCTAACTGTACTCAGTTGACCGTCAGGTTCGTTCACTATTTCTATACTTAGATGTTAGCAGTAAAACCCCAGCTCGGCCGTCGGCAAGGCAACAGCCTGCTGTGTGTGCAAGGACGCGCGCTGGATCTGCAGCAGTCAAGATCGTGCTAATCAGTGGTAGGATCAGCAATCAAAAATGTATCGAAATGTAAAGTGCAGCGCCGCTCTAGGTTTTGAAAGCCATTTAGTTAAAAGATTGAGGTAAGTAGTTTTATGCCCGCGACCGTCCCCTTTGAACAGATTGACCGCATTGTTTGGAATCAGCACCACGATCCATTTGAAGTGCTAGGCCCTCATGCGATCGAAGAAAATGGCAAAAAAGTCTGGGTCGTCCGAGCTTATCTGCCGAATGCGGATGCGGTATCCGTAGTTTTGCCGGAGGCCAGGGCCCAATACCCGATGAAATCAGAGCATCACCCTCACTTTTTTGAATGTACGATCGACACCCCAGAACTAGCAAACTATCAATTGCGGGTCAAAGAAGGGGAACACGAGCGCTTCATCTACGATCCCTACGCCTTTCGATCGCCCAAACTCACAGAATTCGACCAGCACCTATTCTCAGAAGGCAATCATCACCGGATTTATGAAAAATTGGGGGCGCACCTCACCGAAGTAGACGGCATCACAGGAGTATATTTTGCCGTTTGGGCCCCGAATGCCCGCAATGTCTCTGTTTTAGGAGATTTCAACTATTGGGACGGCCGCAAACATCAAATGCGGAAATCGCAAAACGGCATCTGGGAATTATTTATTCCGGGACTATCCGTGGGAACTTCCTACAAATACGAAGTGAAAAACCAAGACGGACATCCCTACGAAAAGTCCGATCCTTACGGTTTCCAGCAAGAAGTGCGGCCCAAAACAGCATCAATTGTCACCGACTTAGATACCTACACTTGGCACGACAGCGCTTGGATCGAAAAGCGGCGGCACACAGACCCACTGACGCAGCCGGTTTCGGTTTACGAATGCCACATCGGTTCTTGGCTGCACGCCGCTACTGACGAACCCGCCGTGCTACCAAATGGGGAAATACAACCCGCCGTGCAGGTTTCGGAACTCAATCCGGGGGCGCGCTTTCTGACTTACCGGGAATTAGCCGATCGGCTGATACCATACGTCAAAGATTTGGGATTCACCCACATCGAAATGCTGCCCATCGCCGAACATCCTTTCGACGGTTCTTGGGGCTATCAAGTCACCGGTTATTTCGCCCCAACTTCCCGCTACGGCACACCTGAAGATTTCATGTATTTTGTTGACCAGTGCCACGCCAACGGCATTGGCGTACTGGTGGACTGGGTACCGGGACATTTCCCCAAAGACGGCCACGGCTTGGCTTTCTTTGATGGAACTCACTTGTACGAACACGCCGACTCCCGCAAGGGCGAACACAAAGAGTGGGGAACCCTAGTATTTAACTACGGCCGCAACGAAGTGCGGAATTTCCTAGTATCAAACGCTCTGTTCTGGTTTGACAAGTACCACATCGACGGGATTCGCGTAGATGCCGTAGCCTCGATGCTTTATTTGGATTACTGTCGCGAACCTGGAGAATGGCTGACCAACCAGTACGGGGGCCGGGAAAATATCGAGGCTGCAGATTTTCTGCGTCAGGCGAATCACGTCATTTTTAGCTATTTCCCAGGTGCGCTGTCGATCGCCGAAGAATCTACCTCTTGGCCGATGGTATCTTGGCCGACCTATGTAGGGGGTTTGGGCTTCAACCTGAAGTGGAACATGGGTTGGATGCACGATATGCTCGACTATTACCACATGGACCCGTGGTTCCGCCAGTTCCACCAGAACAACATAACTTTCAGTATGTGGTACAACCACAGCGAGAATTTCATGCTGGCTTTGTCCCACGATGAAGTAGTGCACGGCAAAGCCCACATCATCGGGAAAATGCCAGGAGACGAATGGCAAAAGTTTGCAAACGTGCGGTGTTTGTTTACTTTTATGTTTACTCATCCCGGAAAGAAAACGATCTTTATGGGGATGGAGTTCGGCCAGTGGCACGAGTGGAACGTTTGGGGGGATTTGCAGTGGCAGTTGCTGCAATTCGAGCCGCACCAAAAGTTGAAGCTGTTTTTTAAAGATTTGAACAATTTGTACCGCAGCGAAACGGCACTTTACAGTCAAGATTTTGCTGAGGATGGGTTTGAGTGGATTGATTGCAGCGACAACCGACACAGTGTCGTGGCATTTGTGCGCCGAGAGAAGGATGGCGACGAGTTTGTGGTGACAGTATGCAATTTTACCCCGCAGCCGCACTCTCACTATCGCGTAGGAGTGCCGGAACCTGGTTTCTATACGGAGTTGTTTAACAGCGACGCGCGGGAATACGGCGGCAGCAATATGGGGAATTTGGGAGGCAAGTGGACTGAGGAGTGGTGGTTCCACAACAGTGCTTATTCGATCGACTTGTGTTTGCCACCTTTGGGGGTGTTGATCTTAAAGCTCGATCGGGCAAAAACAACAGCAAAATCTCAACAGTTTTAAGTTGGGAGTGGTGATAGTTTTGAGTTAAGAATCAAAGCTTTATTAAACCTAAAGCTTTGAGGGTATTTAGAAACCCGGTTTTTTGGACAAACCGGGTTTTTTCTGTTTTGTTGTTGCGAAAAAAGGAAGTTCTGCAACGGATTCGCTTTCTTAGGATTTAAGGAGTTTAATATTAATTCCGGTGTGCGATTCGTTTAGCCTAAATGGATAGGTTCTCCTATCCAGGGACGGTTAGCCTGACTCCGCTGCGAGTTAGTGA
>NZ_JAUBOQ010000001.1:244854-257941 GCF_036700325.1 Microcoleus sp. Z1_B2 | reverse complement strand
GAGGCTATGAATGCCCATTCTTGTGACTACTTTCCTATGCCTGACCTCATTCCCGAATTTCAGACCTGAATCCTTACCTTGCTAGAATAAGCGATAATAAATAATATGCCATTTTCATTGTAAGAGTGTGCTAGCCATGACTGAGTTACTGGAGCGTGCGTTAGCGGAGCCCTCGAAGAGGATCGCTAAGTTGAAAACCTTGTCTGCAAGTGAGCAAGATGCGTTAGCGAAGCTTGCAGAAGAGGATCGCCTCAATGATTTTGGAAGAACTTCAAGACGATCTAAGATGGGATCGAGCATTTGCGAGTTCTCCCGATGTTCTTGCTAAACTTGCCGCCTCCGCAATGGCTGAGTATCACGCAGGTAAAACCCAAAAACTCGATCCAGAAACATTGTGAAGTCTCGTACTACAGCCGAATTCCGTAAATCTTTTGCGGCACTGCCTTTCACAAGTTCAAGAGCAAGCACGCGAGGCATATCGCCAGTTCAAGGAAAACCAAAATTATCCCAGTCTGCGTTTCAAAAAAGTGCATCCAGAGTTACCAATCTATTCTGCTAGAATCAGCAACAACTATCGAGCCGTTGGTCATTCGATTTTAGATTTTAGATTTTAGATTTTGGATTGACTTGCGCGAGATAAATTCGGGGGCTTGAGGATTTTAGATTTTCGATTTTGGATTGATTCCACGGATAAATCACGTGGCGGGTACCATCAAAAAATTCTTGGTCAGTTGGATGGAGATACTGCGATCTGGTTTTGGGTTGGTTCACACGCAGAGTACGACAGGTTGCTATCTCACTTATAATGGTTATTTCATATACTTTAGTTTAACTTTATGAGAAGGTTCACTGCGGTTGTTGAAAAAGACCATGAAACTGCTTTTGAGCTTTATACTGAGGCATTTTTATGTTGAACGTGACAGTTGATGAAATCCAGTGCGATCCTTCAAAGTATCTGCGTCAAGTGGAAGCAGGTGCAACTTTTGTTATCCTGCTTTCAGATAAGCCGATCGCCGAACTACAGCACTTTCCAGGTAAGTGAAGTACAGAGAAACCGGGTTTCTTGAATAAAACCGGTTTCTGGCGAGAAATCCAGAAGAAACCCGGTTTCTGGGGTGTACTTTATCAACCTGGAATCCGCTGTAAGACCTATTTCTAGCAGCAAGCAATTACGACCATTCGGTTTGTGTGCAGGGGAATTTACTGTTCCAGATGATTTCGATGATCCTTTGCCGGAAGATATCCGAGCGTGCATTTGAAGGTAAATGAAGATTCTGCTAGATACCCACATATTTTTATGGTTCATCAGTGGTGACGCCCAGTTATCAACAGATGTTCGAGATGCAATTCGCGATCCAGATAATGAGGTCTATTTGAGTGCAGTTTCAGTCTGGGAAGCAATTGTCAAGTACCAGTTGGGTAAGTTACCTCTGCAGGAGCATCCTGAAACATATTTACCTAAACAGCGCTATCTTCATCAAATTGTCAGTCTTGCTCTTCATGAAAGTAGCGTAGCTCAACGGGCTAAACTGCCACCATTACATCGCGATCCATTTGACACAATGCTTATTTGTCAAGCTTGACAGAATGGTCTGACTATTGCGACATTGGTGATGAATTATAAGCGTGCAGATAGCTAGATTTAGTGACATTTTTAGCACCACTCTTGAGCGCACACAACAGTTGCAGCCAACAAAGCGTGGTTAGATTTGACGCAATCTGTCGAGCTTTTTTAACTGTTGTGACTGTTCTTGCAATCGAGTTTCGAGCTTCTGACACACAAGTTCGCATAAATCAAAAATCATCGGGTCAGTGATTTGATAGTAAACACTGACTCCCTGCTGCTGCCGTTGAACGATGCCTGCCTGGGTCAAAATCTTGAGGTGCTTGGAAACATTGGCTTGCCCCAGCCCTGTTTCTTCAATGATTTCAGTGACATTTTTAGCACCACTCTTAAGCGCGCACAGCAATTGCAGGCGGCTAAGCTCTGATAAAACTTTGAAGTAGTCAGCCACCTGAGCGAGAGCGGAAACTGGGATTTGAGACATAAGCAGGAGTGAATAGATTTTGAGCGAGACTTGTTTTTTAGACAATACTACTATATAGTAATATTATCACTAAAGATGTAATGAGAGGCTGATGCCTATGCTGTTTCGTCAACTTTTTGACCGGGAAAGCAGTACCTATACTTATCTGATTGCCGATCGCGCTTCCGCAGAAGCCCTATTGGTCGATTCAGTGTTGGAACAGGTGGAGCGAGATATCAAATTGCTGAAAGAACTGGGTTTGACATTGCGTTATTGCTTGGAAACTCATGTTCATGCCGATCACATTACCAGTGCGTCTCAACTGCGGGAAGCAACAGGCTGTGTGAGTGTGGTTCCAGCCCAAGCACAGGTTAACTGTGCAGACCGTTTTATCCATCCAGGGGAAACGCTACAGCTTGGAACTGTGGAAGTGCAGGCGATCGCCACGCCAGGACACACAGATAGCCACATGGCATACCTCGTCAATGAAAGTCACTTGCTGACCGGGGATGCGTTATTGATCCGTGGCTGTGGACGCACGGATTTTCAAAGCGGGGACGCCGGAACCTTGTTTGATTCAGTTACTCAAAGATTATTTACCTTGCCTGATTCTACCTCGATCTATCCAGGACACGACTATCGCGGGCAAACTGTTTCTTCCATTGAGGAAGAAAAACGCTGGAACCCTAGGTTTACAGGGCGCAGTCGGGATGAGTTTATTCAATTTATGAATGCACTGAATCTGCCCAACCCTCAAAAAATGATGGAAGCCGTGCCAGCTAATGAACGGTGTGGCAACCTCACCTCAATTTCTGCCTAGACCTTTGATCTATTTTATTTGGAGTACAACTATGACACTGACTAACGATTCTCAACTTCAAGAAATTGATGCTCAAACCTTGAAACAATTGCTTGAGGAAAACGCCGTAACTTTAGTGGATGTTCGGGAATCTGCCGAATATGCAACTGAACGTATTCCCGGCGCAAAATTGCATCCACTGTCACAATTCGATCCAATTCAAGTACGACCGTCTGAGGGACAAAAACTCGTTCTCTACTGTCAATCTGGAAATCGCTCTGCCAAAGCCGCCAGACAATGTTTAGACGCAGGATTCAATTCTGTGATTCATCTGCGTGGTGGAATTCCTACTTGGAAAAATGCAGGCTATCCGATTGAAAAAAGTCAAAATGCGCCGATTAGCTTGTTTCGGCAAGTGCAGATTGTTGCAGGCTCATTGGTTTTTGTGGGAACAGTTTTAGGGGTATTTGTCTCACCTAATTTTTTACTTCTGAGTGGATTTGTGGGTGCTGGCTTAGTGTTTGCTGGAATCACTAACACCTGTGCGATGGGAATGCTACTGGCAAAGTTACCTTACAACCAACAAGCCGGAAATAAACGATGATCTGGATAATTGGACATTTCCTGGCAGTTGGTATTGGTGTGAGTTTAGGCTTATTGGGCGGTGGTGGTTCTGTGCTAGCACTGCCTGTGCTGGTTTATGTGATGGGTGTTGCGCCTAAACCTGCGATCGCCATGACTTTGATTATTGTCGGGACTGTTAGCTTATTGGGCAGCATTCCCCATGGGCGGCGCGGTAATCTTAATCTCAAAACCGCAGTAATTTTTGGAACTGCAACCATGTTGGGGGCTTACCTCGGTGCAAGAATTGCGACGCTGCCGTTCATTACCAGCGCATTCCAGATGACCCTATTTGGATTGTCGATGCTGATTGCCGCAGGCTTGATGATTTATCGCACCACCTTGTCAAAGACGGTAGTATCTAGTAAGGATGAGCTAGAGGCTATCGAGTACGTCAAACCTGTTTGCAAATACTGCTGGCTATGGCTGATGACTGAAGGGATTGCAGTAGGGATTTTGACAGGATTAGTCGGTGTGGGTGGCGGGTTTGCGATCGTCCCTGCCTTGGTTTTATTGGGAAACGTACCCATGCGACAGGCGATAGGGACTTCTCTGCTAATTATTGCGTGTAATTCGGTCGCGGGTTTGCTAGGTTATTTAGGGCATATTTCCTTAGACTGGAATCTCACGGTTTCATTCACCTTTTTAGCTGGATGCGGAACGGTGATTGGGGCTTATCTTGCACAGTTTATTCCAGCGCAACAACTTCAAAAAGGCTTCGGTTACTTTCTGCTAGTAGTCGCCACATTCGTATTAGTCCAAAATCGTGATAGCTTACAGGGAATCAAAAAGTCATCTGCTGACGAGCCACCTCACAACGCACTCTCTTCAAACGGACGGGAGATGTCGGCTGTGATGCCGAGGTAATCTGCCACCACTCATCTTAGCCCTTAGATCGCGATCGCCCTATTCAATACTTCAAAATTACCACTAGATCGATCGCCCTTCAATTCAATGCGTTAGCGAAGCTTGCAGAAGAGGATCGCTCTTAGGGTTTCTAGCCTTAAGTTTATTGGTGAGTGTTCTGCATCAAGTTGGATGGAGACATTTTTACGGTTGGCAAATTATATTTTGTCGCCGAAAGCTGTGCAACCATTTCTGCACGAGACGAAACCTCAAGCTTACGGAACATTCGCTTCAAAGCTTGCTTTACTGAATTCTCAGTAATCCAAAGTTCCCTCCCGATTGCTGCGTTGGTTCGCCCCAAAGCAACCAATTCGGCAATTTGCAATTCACGAGGCGTTAGGCGTGAAGTCTTGAAAGGTTGGTGCTGCGATTCCCTACGGCATAGCTTCGCCGCGCGTACTGTTGCAGCCCAAACAGACAAATGCAAACAGATCGCACTCAAATCGGCTAGATTCTCTGTATCGAAAGCGGGCATGGAGCGATCGCGCGTACAACCCACTACACCCATTAATTGACCGCGACTGACCATCGGCCCCGCCATCACGTGCCAATGATCGGGACGGGGACAAATCATTGTCCAAACCTTGGGAGATGATGTCACTAATGCTTCATGGACAGGAGCATGGCGCTCCGCTAAATAACGTGCAACAGGATTATGTTCGATCGATAGCGCAACTTTCAATGTTTTCTGAAAATTGCTATCGGCTAAAGGAAGTCCATCGAAGAAAAAGATTCCCGATCTTTTAGCTGCAAAATACTCACCGATTTTGGGCAGGATTTGCGATCGCAGCTCTTGTTCATCCTTCACCTGGTCGATCGCTTCAAATAAAAGCTGCAAGGGACTTGTCATGCTCATGGTGTCAACCGATTTTAGATTTTAGATTTTAGATTTTAGATTTTAGATTTTAGAATTGACCCCACGGAGGAATCTGGGGGCTTGTAACCAAATTGCTTGAGTGTCAAAAAGAGTACCCGATCGAGGTCTGGAAGCATGGCAATACTCAGTTTATATTACCCTTACAATCTCAAAAACAACTTGACATGATAACAGATTTGGAAATCGACGGCGCTCCTACACCTTGGATGCCTAGCGGCTTTTATGTGACTTCAATCATCTTTAATGTCTGCTTGATTGCTCAGTTATTGACGGTTGGAGTTGCCTACTTCAATAATCCTGCATGGTGGAATATTCATGTTTGGTTCGTGCGAGGGTACAGTGGACTGTCATTAGTATTGCTGGGATGGTCGTTTATCGCCCCATTCTCGCGCAGAATACGACATCTCGCCGCCAGTTTGCCAATCCTGCTTGGACTACAATTTTCTAGCATTCATCTCAAAACTGCTCTTCACCTAGAGATACTCCATCCTCTAATTGGATTCACGTTAGTCTATGTTTCTTCAAGCCTTGTACATCGCATATCGTCCACTTTCTCGTCCAGCAACTATCAGAACAATCAAATTTGAGAGGTAGAAATGACGCAAGATACAATCTTCAGTCCCTTCTTTGCAACAGTGTTTCTCACATTCATCGTATGGGTGTATATGTACATCCGCCGTATCAGTTTTATCACCAGTAGAAAGCTCAGCCCGAAAGAACTTGCTGTACCGGGAACACTGGCACAAATTTCGCCACCAAGCGTATCCAATCCATCGGATAACCTAAAAAACCTGTTCGAGATTCCGGTACTTTTTTATGCGCTTGTCCTGTACCTGTTCGTCACGAAGCAGGTGGATACAGTGTATGTGAACGCCGCGTGGGTATTCGTCGTGTTTCGCACATTGCATAGTGCTGTTCATTGCACATTCAATCTCATCATACTTCGGTTCTACCTCTATCTATTTGCCACGCTCGCGGTGTGGTTCATCGCGATCCGCGCAGCACTTATGCACTTTGGCACAATTAATTAACCTCGTTCCAATGAGGTAGAAGTTATCAACAGTCGCCGAACAATGAAGGTGCAGCGGAAAGCCCACCCTGTTTCTGCGTGTAGGTTTGGGGTCTTGCGGGGCGGTCTGCCACTGAACCGAGTCGTTAGGTCGCGATCGCAATACTCAATAAGGATCGCGAATTAAATAACTTACAATTTTAATTGTTATTGTGGGATGGGCGTCCCGCCCGTCATGAGTGGACGGGCGGGACGCCCATCCCACAATCTTGTGGAAGTTATTTAATTCTCATTCCTAATTTAAAATTACCAGAAGAGCGATCGCTCTTCAATTCTGTACGATGCTTTGTTTGAGGGCTGCACTGAATGGGAAGTGGTTAAGATTGAGGAGCGATCGGGAATGGTGAAATTGGCTGTTGCCGAATGGGGATCTGAATCACAAACTTAGTGCCTGAGCCAGGTGTAGAAAAACACTTGATTTTACCGCGATGTTTTTCAGTAATGATTTGATAACTAATCGACATCCCCAAACCAGTACCTTTACCGATGGCTTTGGTGGTAAAAAAGGGATCAAAAATGCGCTGCGTCACTGAGTCTGGCATACCGATTCCATTGTCAGCGATCGCCACCTCCACCCATTGATGGTCGATCGCAGAAGTCCGAATCGTAATCTGGTTCGGGGTGTCTTTAAGCTCCCGATAGGAGCGTTTAGTATTCATCTCATCTAGGGCATCCAGGGCATTGACCAATATATTCATGAATACCTGATTGAGTTGTCCGGGGAAACATTCCACCTTGGGCAAACTGCCATAGTCTTTGATCGTTACCACGCCTGGACACTCTGGTTTATCTTTGAGCCGGTGCTGCAAAATCAGCAATGTACTTTCAATTCCCTCGTGAATATCAACATCTTTGAAGTCGGCTTCATCCATACGAGAAAAGTTTCGCAACGAGACGACAATACCGCGAATTCGCTCGGTTCCTACCCTGATAGATGAAATTATCTTTTGGATATCTTCAGTGAGGAATTCCAAATCGATTTCCTCTGCCATTGCTTGCACGTCTGGATCGTTGCTGGGATGGCGCTGTTGATAGAGTTCGATCATCTGCAGCAGATTTTGGGTATATTCGTCCAGGTGAGTAAGATTACCGTGGATGAAGTTGACCGGGTTATTGATTTCATGGGCAATTCCCGCAACCAACTGTCCCAAGCTAGACATTTTTTCGCTTTGGATCACTTGCATCTGAGCTTTTTTCAGTTCGTTTAGGGTCGTCTCCAGTTCTTTAGCTTGCGCGGTTGAGGAGATTGCTAGTTCTTCGATCGCAGCAACCTGGGGCAGACTTGTCCAGCAAGCAATTGCCACTCCCACAAATGCCAGCGTCATCAACACAATAATTAGCAGATAGGGATTGTTGGTTCCGGCTTCTACCCGCAGCCAGGAGCGAATCAGCCAACTGATCGTCGCTGTACCACAAATCAGCGCAATCAAAATTGCGACCTGAAGCACCACAAAGTATTCATTTTTAGGAGGAGTTACTGGCTTGGTATGGAGTCGATTCCACCACGGTAAATGCAAAGATTCCCAAGGAATCCGCCGAATTGCAGCGTCGAGCGCTATCAGTGCTAACGGCAACAGCAACCCGATACCAAAATCCATCCATCCCCAGGCAACGCCACCCACCACCAGGGAAATGAACTCCAGCACCAGTAATGCTAAGGATAGTCGCCCCCAACGCACGACTGGATCCTTGCGCTGCATCCACAGCCCCAAGTGAAACCCCATGATAGAAATGAAAAAACTCACCCCTGACACCACGACAATTCGAGTGGTGTTGCCCCATACTAAAAATCCTAAACTACAGATAAAGGTTAGCAGCAGCGCGGGTTCTAGGGCACCCCGACGGGATACTGCGCCAAACACTGGAGACAACAGCCCATCCTGCGCGAGTTGAAAAAGGATGCGGGGCGTATTGCAAACGCTAGTCGCAGATCCCAACAAACAGCTAGCGGCAACCAGCAATGTGACGATGACAGGGGCAGCGTCTCCCCAGAAAGGCTTGGCAGCAACCAGGAATTTGCCGTACAAATTGCCTTCTAAACCGGCAGCGGTTGCCAACTGCACCAACACTAAAGTGCCACCCACAAACACCAGAGGCATGAACCAGGCAACCCAAGACAGGGCCTTGAGGGTGTCTTTTGGGTGGAGACTGTCTGCTACAAAGGATGAAGCTGTGTCACAGCCATAGAAGCTATAAGCTGCAAACAAGAACCATTTCAGCCAGTCATGGACACTGATGGCATCAATGCTGCTGGGCAAAAGTCCGGGGCTTTGGGGATCCAAGGCAAGCCAGCCTAAACCCTGAACGCAGAAGAGGAGTAAAAAGCCGATCGAAGGAAAGATAAAAAAGAGGTGCAGAATGGCGACGGCACGGGTGCCGCTGAATGCTAAAAAGTAAGATATCGCAGTAAAACCGATCTCAAACACTTTTTCTGGAACATTCAGCCCCATCGGTTCTAAATGAAATTGGATCAAATCTGTGATGACGATCGCATTAATGGCCGGAAAAGAAACCCACCCCAAGTAGTAGGCAATCCCCAAGTAACGGGAAAGGGCAGGGTAACGATGCAGCAGTCGCGTGATGTAATTGGGTGTTCCCCCAGATACATCTGGATATTTCTCGCCCAAACTCTGAACTTGAAGGTTAAACAGAATTCCGACCATCGCACCAGGAATCCAGACCAACAGGGATGCGGAGCCAATTTCTGCTTGCACCGACGGCGCTAAGGTAAACCACATCAGATATCCAACCACACTAAAGCCCCAAGCTTCCGCAGAGGACATGGTGCGCCGGAGGCGATTTAGAAATGGCACACGATCTATTTCCATAAAAAGCAGATAGGGGTAATCCTATTGTGATACAATTGCAATTTTTACTGTCAATAAAAAACAAATACCTAGTGTTTCCTTCTAGAAATTAAAATTCTAAAGTCGATCTGATGTAGCGGTCAAATATTGAGGCAATGAGTTGAGGTTGCTAGCGATCGCACTCTCGATCGCAACAACTCATTGGAACTGATATCTTGCACCAGTTGCATTAACCCTTTCACGGGCGGACTAGAAGAGCAACGGCCCACAAAAAAATTAACTTTTTGTGGAACAGGCCCAAAAGCCTGTGAGAGCGAGAATGGTGCAATATCTCAGTTGACACAGACTCTATTGAGTCTTTTCACTTGGTTTAATGTACCGTTAGCTAGCGATCGCAATACTCAATACCCAATACTTCTAAATTACCTGCAGGCGATCGCGCGGGAGCAAGTTTTGAAGCGATGCACTAAAATCTTCTTCAGATAGCTATTATAGATTAACCATGAAGATTAAGGCGATTATCTGGCAAGAAGATGGCCTATGGTGCGGCTCAGTTCGATCGCTTCCAGGTTGTCACACATAGAGAGAGAGTTATGAACAATTGTTATAGATGCTTGAAGATGCTGTTCAGGGTTGAGTTTAAGTCGTCAATCAACCAAATGAACTTGCACCGGAAAAAAAGTTAATTGAGTTATCTCTATGAAATCTGTTTCTGGCAAAACACTCTGCAAAATCGGTGAGGGACATGGTTGAGAGCTAAAAATAATCGCTGTGTCTCGTTATAAGACTCTTTTGCTTTCCATCCCTAATTTTTCAATTCACCGGGTTGCCTTCCTCAAAAAAAATGAAAAGGTAAAAGCCTTTTTCAACCTATGAAAGGATTGATTCAATATCTTTACGAAATCAAGTTAGATAAAGCTATTCTCTGGTGCTATCTCATTTGGTATGTTGTAGTAGTTGGTTTTCATTTTGATCCTTCGGTTAAGATATGGCTCAATTCAATTGGTATAAGTGCTGTAATCGGTACGGGTCTGATGCTAAGTGTTTCTTCTAGTAAAGGCAAAAGAGATCATTGGCAGGCATTCAGGTTATATCTCATGCCATTTTGTGTCTCCAGCTTCTCTGCCTTAATTAAAGATGAGGGATTTATCATATTTATCTCACCAAATATCACCGAAACAATAGTGTCAATATCATGCTGTTGTCTATTTTTATTACTTATTTTAGTGGTCAAAATATTCAATAATAAAGTTATTTAGCGGAACTAAAAAATTGGTGAAAGCAGCAAAAATATGACATTTTTGCTTGAAATTACCCCATCGCATTTAAGGGCGATCGAGCTTGTAGAATTCTTACGCCCCGATGAAGCGATGGAATTGTTTATTGAAATCGCTTTCTTAGTTTATAGTCGGATAGTTCTTTGAGTGCGATCGCTTTTTGGTTTGGGCGATCGCCAAGTTGTACTATACTGGCCCCTGTAAAGCAATTACCAAGATCCCCAGACGAATATCGGCGGTAAGCGGGTTGGTAAAATCGGTCGATCGCGCTGGCATTTTTTGCCCTCAAATCACTTTATTTGGATTAATTGGCGTTTTAAATTCTGCCTTCTACTTTCTCCATTGGGGCTACACAAGCGGGGGGTAATGCCCTCCCTACCGTCAATTGTCAATAATTAATTATGAATTGCTAGTCTTCCTGGAGGAAGCCAAAAAGATATATCATCATCTTAACCGGATCATTTCTTCCCAGATATGTTCTACTGTTCTAATCCCAGATGTTCTAATCCTTTCAATCCAGACAACTCTAAATTTTGTCAAAGTTGCGGCAAGTCCGACCTCACGCCTCTCTTCAGAAACCGCTACCGCGTGATTCGACTGTTGGGCGAAGGGGGATTTGGCAGAACTTACGAAGCGGTAGATACGGATCGCATGGACGATCCCTGCGTAATTAAGCAGTTTGTACCCCAATTTCAAGGAACCTCAGCACTTGAAAAAGCCGCACAATTGTTTAAAGAAGAAGCGAAACGACTTTACGAACTCGGCGAACATCCCCAAATTCCTCGATTAATTGCTTATTTTGAACAAGACAAGCGACTTTATTTAGTACAAGAGTTGATTGAGGGGCAAACTTTACTAGCAGAATTAACTCAGCAGGGCGTTTTTAGCGAAGAAAAAATTTGGCAGTTGTTGGCAGATGTACTGCCGATTTTGAAATTTGTGCACGATCGCAATGTCATTCATCGAGACATCAAACTTGAGAATATCATGCGGCGCCGCACCTCTGTTAGCTCATCCCTGCCAAAGGCGGGAAATTTTCGGAATTCAGCTTTCCGAAGGGGAGGGCGGGGAGAGTTAGTTTTGATAGATTTCGGCATTTCCAAACAAGTGACGGGCTCGCTGATGAGCAAAGTAGGCACGACGGTAGGAACGCCCGGATATTCGCCTGTAGAACAAATGCGCGGTCAAGTTTTCCCCGGCAGCGATTTGTACAGTTTGGGAATAAGTTGCCTGAGACTACTAACTCAATGTTTGCCAAAACTTGACGGTTCCGATGACCTTTATGACCCGATAAACGGCGGCTGGATGTGGAGAGAACGGTTGCCAGCCGGCACAAAAATTAGCAGCGAGTTGGCAAATGTTTTAGACAAATTAATTCAAGATTATCTCAAAAATAGATATCAATCTGCTGATGAAGTAATCAAAGCTTTAAATCTCTATTCTTTACCTCCCCAACCCCATTGTGCCAATGGAGGACAACTTGCTCTAAATTCTTTTCGGACAAAGGGAGGACAACTTGCCATCAATCCTCCCCTCAATCAAAGCAGGCAAATCAATAGCAATATCTCTGTCAATCCGAGGGAAAAATCTAACACAAATCCGCCTCCGAACAAGGCAGCACAGAGAATTCCCGCTGTCAAAAGCACTTTTGAATTTCAGGTGGTGACAGTAGACAAGCGCGGGAAGCCAACTAATGTTAACAGCGGCCAAGCGCGTTTTTTTGAAGAACGTCTTGGTAGCAGTACAGCGCTGGAAATGGTATCAGTTCCTGGCGGTACTTTCCTCATGGGTTCTCCAAAAGATCGGGGTGACAGCGACGAAAAACCTCAGCACCCAGTAACTTTAGGCTCTTTCTATATTAGCAAATTTCCCGTCACTCAGGCCCAGTGGACAGCAGTTGCGGCGCTGCCGGAAATTAAAATATTTCTCAATCCCGATGCTGCCCGTTTTAAAGGTGCAAATCGACCTGTAGAAAATGTATCTTGGTACGAGGCTGTGGAGTTTTGCGATCGACTTTCTCGCAAAACAGGTAAGAATTATCGCTTACCTAGCGAAGCCCAATGGGAATATGCTTGCCGGGGGCAAACTACGGGGCCGTTTCATTTTGGGGAAACGATTACCAGCGAGTTAGCCAATTACAACGGAAATTCTAATTACGCTGACGCGCCCAAGGGAGTTTATCGCTTTCAAACGACAGATGTTGGCAGTTTTAAACCTAATGCTTTCGGATTGTACGATTTTCACGGAAATGTTTGGGAATGGTGCGCGGATTCTTGGCACAATAATTATAACGGTGCGCCTGCCGATGGTAGCGTTTGGGAGTCTGACGGGGAGTCTTCGCTGAGGTTGTTGCGGGGTGGTTCTTGGAACGATCATCCTCCGAATTGTCGCAGCGCGTGTCGCCTCAGATATCAGCCGGATTGCAAGGCTAGTATTGTGGGTTTTCGAGTGGTTGTTTCTGTTGTTTAAGAATGGCGATTCCCTACGGAATACATCCGCTTCGCGCACTTTTTAACTTAGGAATGAGAATTAAATAACTTCCACTCTTGAAAGTGGGATGGGCTCTTATAGCCCGTCATGAGTGGACGGGCGGGACGCCCATCCCACAATAACAATTAAAATTGGGCGACGGGCGGGACGCCCATCCCACAATAACAATTAAAATTGGGCGACGGGCGGGACGCCCATCCCACAATAACAATTA
>NZ_JAUBOQ010000001.1:237902-244754 GCF_036700325.1 Microcoleus sp. Z1_B2 | reverse complement strand
AAATTGTAAGTTATTTAATTCGCGATCCTTAACTAAAACTCAACCAGCTAAAAACTGTTTCGACAGTCAATTCTAACTCAATTCCATTAAGTATTGGCAAATTAGTTGCACCTTCGTAAAACTCCACCCTTTGCCCGGGAAATACCGCTAAAATACTTTCTTCTTCTGGAATCATTAACCAGCCCAATTCAGTGCCTTGTTGCGAACAAGCAAGTAATTTAGCAAGCACTTTTGTTTGGCTTTGTCCGGGAGAAAGAATTTCTATCGCCCAGTCTGGATAAATTTCAAAGCGGTTAGCAATTCTACCCGATGGTAGAAAGGGAATTCTTTCCCACCGGAATACTGCTACATCTGGGACGAGTGATACACCGCCGAAAGTGCAACGCAACTCGGGAAAAGCATAAGCAATCTTTGGTGTTTCGACTATTTGATTGATGACATTGCAAAGCTTACCTTGCAATCTGCTATGTTCACCTTGAGGCATCGCTTTTTGAATGATTTCTTTGTTGATATATTCGCAAGGTGGCTCCGTTTCTGGAAGTTTTAGGAACTCCTCTAAGTTGGGCGATATTTTAATAACTGCAGTCATAGGTTAAGTCGATTTTAGATTTGAGATTTTAGATTTTAAATGGGATAGATACCAGAACCCCGAATGTTTAAAAGTCGGGGTTCTGGTATCTATTATGAAGGACAAATTCTTGCCTTAACTAGCCTTCTTCTGAGGAGCCATTATGCGTTCCACACTCATAGCAGCCACGCTCAACGTCACCACAGCCATGCCGAGAATTGCCACAGGCTGCAACTTCTCATTGATAATTAGAAAACCGAAGAGTGCGGTCATTGCCGGCCCTAAAGTGCCAATTACTGATGCTAAGGCTGCCCCCGCGAACCGGATGGCAAAATTATTCAAAAGATAGCTAAACAGCGTCAGCACCCCTAAAACAACGCCTCCGACAATCAAACCCGGCCAAACATTTGGGTCGATTTTAGGAGCAAAATTGTCCGACAGTGGCACCCACAAACTCAGGGAGGAAAATACAAAAATCGCGCCGAAATTAACTAAACTAAAAGGAATTGGGTGCAGCTTGCCTGCGGCCATTTGCGTCAGCAATACGTAACCTGCAAAGGTAATCCCAGAAGCCAGTGCAGCCGTGACTCCCACCCCGACATTGCCGCCGCCCGGAGCAGGGGCCGCAAAACTCGGCCACCCAGCTAAAATCAGACCTGCGGTAATCCCGACGATCGCCAAAAAGCCGACTGTGCTGGGGCGAGAGCCAAACAAGATCCAAGAACCGAGTACGGTGACGATCGGGTAAATAAAGAAAATCGTAATCGCGATCCCGGCTGGAATATTGCCGATCGCCAAATAAATCAAAACCTGAGACAAAAACAGAAAAAATGCGCTTCCTAAAACCTTACTCCACAAAGCTCGATCGCCCGACTGGAACAACCGCCTAATATCTTTCCACACAGAAGGATACAGAAATGTCGCCAATATCGGCATCAAAGCCATCACCACGATCAGCCGCATCAACAAAATCAACAAAGAATTTCCAAAACCAGGAGTCACCACCCCCGGAAATTCAAACAAGCCAAAAACTATCCGAGGATTTTTGGCTTTAATTAGAATTCTCAAACAAACATTAAACAGCGACAATACCACCGCCGAAGACAAAGCCAGCACCAAACCTGTCTGTACTTGAGAAGGTGCTTTAGCGGATGCGGTCGAGGGCACTGAAGAGGGTTCCGGCACGGGTTCCCGCGGCCTTTCCACAGGTGTTGGCTGCAGAAATTGCGGGCGGACAGAATTAACAGAATTAACAGAATTAGTAGATTCCTCGACATAGGAATCTTGAGCATCGAAAGGATTCTCAAGATATGCTTCTTCGGATTCGAGTTCTTCCCTGATGCGGTTTACGAGATTTTGTAACAGCTCTTCCCCTTGCAGTTCCAGGGTTTTCATGTTGTTCAGCCGCACGGAAAGCTCGCTTTCGTAACTGGTTAAATCTTGTTCCAGCATCTGGAAACTGCGATCGATCCTTTCATCCAGCGCCGCCAGCAACTGCGATGCCCGTTCGTCGTAGTTGCTCGGCGGCAAGGGTATCGGGAACTCGCCGCTGGGAATAGGGCTGCTGAGAGAATTTCCCGAATTAGCGCTGAGTTCGTTGAACCGCTGCACCAACAAATCCTGCAAATTGTGAGCCAAAACTTGAGCCAACTGCTTCAGCCACAATTGCTGCTGCTGAATGTATCGCCCAGACAGAGATTCCATTTGCTGAGACTGCAATTTGCGATATTGCTCCCGGAGGTCTTCAATATCTTCAATCAGGTGATTTTTTTCAGTTTGCAGCCGAGTAATGTCTTGATTTAACTGGCCTTTGACATTTTGATGCAAAGCGTCCAGTTCTTGCATTACTGAGTGGAGGACTTCTTCTGCTGATTGTGTATCCTCTGGCTCGTCCTTTGACGAGTATACGTTCCGCTGCGCCATTAGCCTATAACCTCTAATTTAAACTGCACGTTCAGTGTTCTTAAGTATTGTGACAAATTAGGTCGCAAGTTCTAGTGAATTGATCTAAAAGATTGCGAACACTGTTGAATCAATAGTAGTCGCTAAGCTACAAATGTGAGAAAATTGCGTGAAGCAAAGCTATCCGGCCGGGAATCGCCCCAAGAACACTTTGTGCAATTAGAAATCATACTATAGCAATCCTAAATCAGTAAAAATATGTAGGGGTAGTGCTAAGAGTGCCTACCCCAGCCTGCATCGGGGCAACCGGGCGTGGGTTTTGCCCCTACAAGAATTACACAAATCATTGAGGATTGCTGTACAGCTTGACCTCTCCACGAATTGCTCCCGGTAATTCTCGCATATAACTCACCCGATTGCACCCGACTCACAAACCTAAGATCCCGTTCTGTGACTAAATTTGATTGGGGGGTCGCACTCCTAGCCCCTCAATGGATAACTTGATCCTGCAGGCAGAAACCCCGTTTCTATTCCCCGCGTCTCTCCCGCACTCCTGCACCCAGGTTTATGATTTTAACAGTTCCGATCTTTTGCTCGCGAAAGTTTTAAGAGGCGATCGCACCCTCAATCGATTTTAGATTTTAGATTTTAGATTAAAGAATTGAAGCATTGACTTGCGCGAGATAAATTCGGGGGGCCAGTTTCTCGGATACAGGTTTTTTATTTCTCCGTCCTGAGTCTGCGAAGGAATGAATCCGCGAGCTTGTATCCTGGATGCTGTCGGTCAAAAATCCCCCCCGCGCCATCAAAAAATTAACACATCCCATCCCCGAAGAGCAACAGATATGGCCTCCGAAATTTATGACAATTCCTTGACAAAGGATATAGAAAAACTGAATATTTCCTCAGAAGCCGAAGTGTTTGTCTTTCCGGCATCATTTGCCCAGCAGCGCTTGTGGTTTCTCGACCAATTCGCACCGGAAAACCCTTTCTATAATGTAGTAACAGCACTGCGCTTAACTGGTTCCCTCAACTTAACAGCCTTAGAGCAAACCTTCAACGAAATAGTGCAGCGACACGAAACTTTGCGAACCACTTTTGCAACGGTATCAGACCAACCAGTGCAGATGATCTCAGCGGCTTTCCAAACTAATTTAAAAGTATTAGACTTGCAAAATTTGCCGCCAGAACAACGGCCAACAGAAGCAAAGAAACTCTCTGCAGCAGAATCTCTTTGCCCTTTCAATTTATCCACCGGGCCGCTGATGCGAGTCACCATCCTGCGGCTGACAGAAACCGAGCATATTCTCTTGGTAAATATGCACCACATAGCCTCTGATGATTGGTCGATCGGCGTGCTAATTCGAGAAATAGAAGCTATCTATACAGCCTTTATAAATCAACAGCCATCTCCTCTACCAGAATTATCCCTTCAATATGCCGACTTTGCAGAGTGGCAGCGCGAATGGCTGCAAGGTGAAGTATTAGAAACTCAGCTAGCTTATTGGCGGCAGCAATTGCACGGAATTTCTGTGTTAAATTTGCCTACCGATCGCCCTGCACCAGCTAGGCAAAATTATCGGGGGAAAACTCAATATTTAGAACTGCCTAAAAAGCTGAAGGACGCACTTGTAGAGCTATCGCAGCGAGAAGGAGCGACTTTATTTATGACAGTGCTCGCAGCATTTCAAACTTTGCTTTACCGCTACTCGCAACAAGAAGATATTGTAGTAGGTTCGCCGATCGCCAATCGCAACCGCAGCGAAATAGAACCACTAATCGGTTTTTTTGTCAATACTTTAGTGCTGCGAACAGACTGTTCGGGAAACCCGACATTTCGAGATTTTTTGGGCCGGGTGCGGGAAGTAACCCTGGGAGCTTACGCTCACCAAGATTTGCCTTTTGAGAAGCTAGTTGAGGAATTGCACCCAGAGCGATCGTTGAATCGCCACCCGCTGTTTCAGGTGGTATTCGGGCTGCAAAATGGGCCTGTGGACGAGCTAGAATTGCCCGAATTAAAGTTAAGTTCTTTTCATTTAGAGACTCAAACAACCCGCTTTGATTTAGAGCTGCATTTGTGGGAAGCTTCCGATAAGTTTAGGAACAGATACGGCGAACAGTGGGAAGATTCGGAAGGGCTCAGAGGCGTGGCTGTGTACAATACAGATTTATTTGATGAAGTTACCATCGCCCGAATGCTGAGGCATTTTAAAACTTTGCTGGAAAGCATTGTGGCTAATCCAGAACAAGGAATTGCTAACTTACCTTTATTGAGCGAGGATGAAGTGAATCAATTATTCAAAGAATGGAACGATACTCGCACAGATTATCCTCAAAATAAGTGCATTCATCAGTTATTTGAAGGGCAACTCCAGCAGCATCTGGATGATGTCGCCCTAACTTTCGACAGCCAAAACCTGACTTACAGAGAACTCAACAGTCGCAGCAACCAACTGGCGCGTTACCTACAAAAACGGGGTGTGGGGGCGGAGGTTTTAGTGGGGCTTTGTGCAGAGCGATCGATCGACCTAATTGTCGGGATGTTGGCTATACTGAAAGCGGGAGGAGCTTACCTACCGTTAGATCCGAGCTATCCGCGCGATCGGCTAAACTTGATGCTGGAAGATGCTCAAGTTAAAGTCTTGCTAATTCAAGATAAATTGATTGAGAATTTCCGAGACTTCTCAAACTCAGTGATTTACTTCGATCGCGATTGGGAAGACATAGCCAAAGAAAGCGCCGAAAATCCCGCCAACACCGCAACAGCAGACAACCTAGCTTACGTTATTTACACATCTGGCTCAACCGGAAAACCGAAGGGAGTTGCTGTCACCCACAAAGCAGTAAATCGGCTGGTACTCAACACCAACTATATAAAAATAGAACCTACCGATAAAATTGCCCAAGCATCAAACGCTTCCTTCGATGCAGCCACATTCGAGATTTGGGGAGCCTTGCTTAACGGCGCTCAACTCGTGGGAATTAGCACAAATATTACCCTTTCGCCTCACGATTTAGCCTTAGAAATGCGCCAACAAGCCATCACCGTTTTGTTTTTAACAACTGCCTTATTTCAACAAATTGCTAGAGTTTTACCGCAAGCTTTTGATTCGCTGCGCTGCTTGCTGTTTGGCGGAGAAGCGGTCGATATGAGATGGGTTAAAAAACTTCTCAAACAAAATCCAACTACTAAGTTAATTCACGTTTACGGGCCTACAGAAAATACCACATTTTCGGCTTATTATTGCGTGCAAGACGTACCAGAAACCGCAACATCTATCCCCATCGGCCGCCCGATCGCCAACACGCAAATTTATCTCCTGGATGCGGATTTGCAGCCGGTGGCGATCGGTGTTATAGGTCAATTGTACGTCGGCGGTGACGGGCTAGCGAAAGGCTACCTCAACCAGCCTGAGTTAACTGCTGCTGCATTCATTCCTAATCCTTTTAGCAATAAATCAGGTTCTAGGCTTTATAAAACCGGTGATTTAGGCCGCTATTGGGTTGACGGCAACATCGAGTTTTTAGGCCGCGTTGACGACCAAGTAAAAATTCGCGGCTACCGCATCGAATTGGGAGAAATTGAAGCGGCTTTGTGCCAGCATCCACAAGTGCGCGAAGCAGTAGTAATTGTGAGGGAAGACATCCCAGGCGATAAGCATTTGGTAGCTTATGTTATTCCTGACGGCATCAATGAAAAATCAGGAATTCACAATCTAAAGTCAAGTGACTTGCGCCAATTTGTGAAAGAAAAGTTACCAGGATATATGGTTCCTGCAACTTATGCAGTGTTGGAGAATATGCCACTGACGCCTAATGGCAAAGTAGACCGCCGCGCCTTGCCCGATATAGATACAGACAGCGAGGATATAACAGAAAATTATGTAGCGCCTCGGACTGATCTCGAAAGTGCGATCGGGAAAATTTGGGCTAAAGTTTTGGGAAAACAGCAGGTTAGTATCTACGATAATTTCTTTGAACTAGGCGGGCATTCCCTGCTAGCAACTCAGTTAATTTCTCGCATCCGAGACGCTTTGCAAGTCGAGTTATCGGTCAGCAATTTGTTTGAGGCTCCGACTGTGGCGAGTCTGGCAAAATACATTGAAACAATGCGCTGGGCTGCGAAAGGTTTGGATACTCTCAGAACAGACGAAAATGAGCGCGAAGATGTGGAATTTTGAGGTTGGCGCAAATAAATCGGTGCTGTGTAATAGTTTTTCAAGGGCGGGCGGGACGCCCAACCCCTACTCCCCACAAAAAACTTAATGTCTTGTGGAACAGGCCGAAAAGCCTGTTCTTGAGAATTCGGTGCTGTGTAATAGTTTTTCAAGGGCGGGCGGGACGCCCAACCCCTACTCCCCACAAAAAACTTAATGTCTTGT
>NZ_JAUBOQ010000001.1:234051-237802 GCF_036700325.1 Microcoleus sp. Z1_B2 | reverse complement strand
GGAACAGGCCGAAAAGCCTGTTCTTGAGAATGCTGAAATATCTCAGTTTTAACTCACATTTTTAGTTAGGAAATTTCAGTGCAGAATGCCCTAACAGCTTCGGCAAACTCTTGGTTATGCTCGATTAATGCCATGTGTCCTCCTTTCTGTATAGTAACTAGCTCTGCTTGAGGCAATTCTGCTTTCATCCGCAGGCTAGCTGGGGGAGTAGTGGCGATATCTGAATCGCCGCAGATCACCAACACTGGAATGTCAATCGATCGCAAAGTTTTTGTTTCATCAAATTTGAGCATTCCCAGTGTGCCGCGAGCGAGAACGCCGGGAGAACCCAAGGCTGATAAGAAAGCTGAGAACTCTAATTGACCGCGCGTTTCAGTGCCTTTAAATCCCGATAATTCTACACTGATGTGCAGTGAACCATTGAGATAGCTCAGCCAAGTCATTCCCCACATAATCGGTTCAAGAGCTATGGTGAGGTAGAGCATAGGTTGAAGCAGCGGCTTTTGCAAAGCGCGTAATAAACTGCTAAAAATAGCGGTTTTGACGGGATTAGTATAAGTCGTATCTACCAGAATTAAACCAGCTACTCGACTACCGAGAAGTTCTGGGAAAAGCCGACTGAATGTTAGAGAAATCATGCCACCCATGCTGTGTCCGAGTAGGATAACAGGTTTATTTCCTGCTATGGCAATGACGGCTTCAAGATCGCGGGCAAATTTTTCTAGGGAGTAGTCACTGTTTTTTGGTCGAGTGGATTTTCCCAGGCCTGGAAGATCCCAAACAATCACTCGGTAGCGATCGCTTAGTTGCCGTTTCGCGTAATACCAAACCATACTGTTCGGCCCCCAACCGTGCGAGAGAATAATCGGCTGTCCGTCCTCCGGGCCGTAGAATTCTACTTGTAAAATAGTGCCATCAGGCCTCTCTACCCGCTGCACCGTACCCGTCCGCGTGGGCTTCGGTTCGTCAGCACCGGGGCGGCGGAACAGCGGCAAACTGATAAAGCGGCCGCCAACACACCAAAGAAGCATCAACACTCCGCTGATTAAGTAGGAAATCCCTACCAGTGCGCCGATGTACCATTCGTAAATAATGTATATACCTGTGCCAAGTACCCCGATCGACAGCAGTCCCACCAGCCATAGGAACAGGAAATTGAAGGGCATGAACGGCATAAGCTGAAACCTTGGGTAGGATTTTGGTTGCGAATTCAAACAGGATCATACTTAGGTTAGGCCACAGTAAGCAAGCGGTAAGTTAAGCTCTTAATTTGTGCGCTGGTGGAATTTAATTTATTGATGTGCCCAAGTAATGACCGAAAGCATCCAGGATACCCACCACGTGATTCATCCGTCCAGAAATAAAAAACCTGTATCCAATAAAGGAACCCCCGAATTTATCTGTGGGGTCAATGCTTCAATTCTAAAATCTAAAATCTAAAATCTAAAATCTAAAATCTAAAATCGATTGACAGGATGACTCAAAATGCCAGAGCCAAAAATATCGAGTTCATCGCCAAATGCCAGAGATTCTGTCAGCGTGGAGTTAGTTGAGTTTTTATCTTACCTTCGCAGTCTAGATATTAATATTTTTGTTGAGGGATCTCGCCTGCGCTGCAACGCTCCCGAAGGAATTATTACACCCAAACTTCGCGCCGAAATTTCTCATAAAAAAGCCGAAATTATTTCATTTTTAAAAGCAGCTAATCGTACTTCTAGTTTCACTCCTACACCGATTGTTCCTATGGGGCGGGACGGAAATCTACCGCTTTCCTTTGCACAGCAGCGCTTGTGGTTTCTCGACCAATTAGTCCCGAACAATCCTTTTTATAATGTTCCCGCAGCCTTGCGTTTGACAGGTTCGCTCAATTTTTCGGCGCTGCAAAAAACCTTCAATGAAATTGTGCGCCGCCACGAAGCTTTACGAACGAATTTAGCAGTAGTTTCGGGGCAACCTGTTCAGAAAATAGCTGCTGCTTTCCACCTCCCGATTAATGTAGTGGACTTGCGAAACTTGCCCAAGGAATCTAGACAAAATGAAGCAAACAGGCTCACGGCCCAGGAAGCTCAACGCTCTTTCAATTTGTCCAATGACTTGTTGCTGCGAGTCACATTATTGCAGTTAGATGATGCCGAATATTTACTAATGCTGAATATGCACCACATTGTCTCCGATGGTTGGTCTATCGGAGTGCTAATTCAGGAATTAGGCGCACTTTACACGGCATTTGCTAGCGAAAAACCTTCGCATTTACCGGATTTGTCGATCCAGTATGCTGATTTTGCAAAATGGCAGCGCGAATGGCTGCAAGGGGAAGTTTTAGAAACGCAGCTTGCTTACTGGCGACAGCAGTTAAACGGGATTTCTATGCTAAATTTGCCTGCGGATAGACCCCGGCCAGCAATTCAAAGTTACCGAGGCAAAAGGCAATTTTTGCAACTGCCAAAACAACTGAGCGAGGCTTTAGAAACGTTGAGCCAGCGTGAAGGAGTGACGCTGTTTATGACAATGCTGGCAGCTTTTAAAACGTTGCTTTACCATTACGCGCAGCAAGAAGATATTGTTGTAGGTTCGCCGATCGCCAATCGCAACCGCAGTGAAATTGAAGGATTAATCGGTTTTTTTGTCAACAGTTTGGTATTGCGTACAGATTTGTCGGGAAATCCAACTTTTCGGGAACTTTTAAACCGAGTCAAAGAGGTAGCATTAGGAGCTTACGCTCACCAAGATTTGCCGTTTGAGAAGTTAGTAGAAGAACTGCACCCCGATCGCGCCTTGAACCAAAATCCCTTATTTCAGGTGGCGTTTGCGCTGCAAAACGCGCCGGGGAATCAGTTAGAATTGCCAGAATTAACACTCAGCCCGCAGCAGTTAGATGTGGGTACAGCGCGGTTTGATTTGGAGTTTCATTTGTGGGAGCGATCGCCCAACACTTCGGGAAGCAACCAATCGCCCAGCAATAAGCTGTGGGTTGATAGCTCGGAGGGCATCAGCGGCATGGTTATTTACAGCGCCGATTTGTTTGATGAAGCTACGATTAGCCGCCTGATCGGGCATTTTCAAACCTTGTTAGAAAGCATTGTGACAAATCCCGAACAGCGCCTAGCAAACTTGCAATATTTGAGCGCCAAAGAGCGCTATCATTTGTTAGTTGAATGCAACAATACTCAGGCGGATTATCCGCAAGATTTGTGCATCCATCAGCTATTTGAAATGCAGGCCGATCGGACACCGGATGCGGTGGCGCTGGTATTTGGAGAGGAGCAAGTCACCTATCGAGAGCTAAATCTCCGCAGCAACCAACTAGCACGTTATCTGCAAAAAATGGGGGTTGGGGCGGAAGTTTTAGTCGGGCTTTGCTGCGGGCGATCGCTCGATCTGATCGTGGGGATGTTGGGTATCCTGAAAGCGGGAGGAGCTTACTTAATTTTAGATCCGAGCTATCCTGCTGAGCGATCGAGCTTTATGCTAAAAGATGCTCAAGTGTCAGTATTGCTTACCCGCCAGGGAATAAATTCCCTGTCTAATAGCGAAAGTCGTCTAAAGACGACGGTCGGAGGACAAGTTTCCAGTCGGCTTCAGCCGACTTCAGCTATGAGCCAGGGAATTTATTCCCTGGTGGATGATGGCGAAGTGCAAAATTTAGAAACACAGTCAGATGATAAAATTCACCATCTAAAGACGACGGTCGGAGGACAAGTTTCCAGTCGGCTTCAGCCGACTTCAGCTATGAGCCAGGGAATTTATTCCC
>NZ_JAUBOQ010000001.1:217747-233951 GCF_036700325.1 Microcoleus sp. Z1_B2 | reverse complement strand
TGGTGGATGATGGCGAAGTGCAAAATTTAGAAACACAGTCAGATGATAAAATTCACCATCCAAGGGTTGTTTTTCTAGACACAGACTGGGAGATGATTTCCCAAGAAATCGCCGACAATCCCACCAGCACAGCCACAGCCGAAAATCTGGTTTACGCGATTTACACCTCCGGCTCCACGGGAAAGCCGAAAGGAGTGGAAATTGAGCACGGGAGCTTGTTAAATCTCGTTTTTTGGCATCAAAGAGAGTTTGGGGTGTCAGCGGGCGATCGAGCAACGCAAATTGCTGCGATCGGCTTTGATGCTTGCGGGTGGGAAATTTGGCCTTATCTCGCCGCGGGAGCTAGCATCTACTTTCCCGAAGATGACATCAGGCGAGATCCTGAAAAACTGCAAAACTGGTTAGTATCAAAAGCAATTACAATTAGCTTTTTGCCAACACCTTTAGCCGAGAAAGTTTTGCTATTAGATTGGCCTCAAACAACAGCGTTGCGAATCTTGCTCACAGGCGGCGAAAAACTGCAACAACATCCTTTAAAATCCCATCCATTTAAGCTAGTAAATAATTACGGGCCAACCGAAAACACCGTCGTCACAACTTCCGGTTATATTCCTGTAACAGAGCAAACAGACATCGCCCCGACAATTGGCCGCCCCATTGCTAACACTCAAATCTACATATTAGACAAATATTTGCAGCCAGTGGCGATCGGCGTTGTTGGCGAATTGTACATCGGCGGAAACGGACTCGCTCGCGGCTACCTCAACCGCCCAGATTTAACCGCACAAAGCTTTATTGTCAATCCTTTTAAACCAAATTCAGGAGAGCGAATTTACAAAACCGGCGACTTAGTGCGCTACAGAGGCGATCGCAACCTTGAATTTTTAGGACGCATTGACGAACAAGTAAAAATTCGCGGTTTCCGCATCGAATTAGGAGAAATCGAGACACAATTAACTCAACATCCGGCGGTTCAGCAAACTGTAGCAATAGCTTCGGAAGATGGACAGGGAGATAAACGTTTAGTAGCTTATATTGCCCTGAATCCAGAATATAGTATTGCTAGCGAAAAAAACCAAATAATGCAATTGCAGGACGAACAGGTTTTGCAGTGGCAAATCCTCTATAATGAAACTTACAATCAACCTGCTGTTGACTCAGATCCAACATTTAATATTGTCGGCTGGAATAGCAGTTATACTAATCAGCCAATCCCAGCAGAACAGATGCGCGACTGGGCGAACAATCAAGCCGCCCAAATTTTAGCTTTGCAGCCTAGCCGAGTGTTAGAAATTGGCTGCGGCACAGGTTTGTTGCTGTTCCAAATTGCCTCTCGCTGCACTCAATATTGCGGAACAGACTTTTCCCCTATTTCGCTCAACTATATTCAGCAGCACTTGGCAAATCTAGAGTTAACTAATGTAACGCTAATTCAGAAAATGGCGACCGATTTTGAAGGAGTAGAGACAGCAGCTTTTGACGCAGTAATTCTCAACTCAGTCGTGCAATATTTCCCGAATATCGACTATCTCGTGCAGGTGCTAGAAGGTGCGGTGAAAGCAACTGCTCCCGGCGGCTTTATATTCATCGGAGATGTCCGCAGCTTGCCGTTGCTGGAGGCTTTTCACGCTTCGGTACAACTGTATCAAGCCGAACCTTCTCTCGCTGGCGAACAGTTGCAGCAGCGAGTACAAATGCAAATTTTTCAAGAAACAGAGTTAGTTATTGAACCAGAGTTTTTTAGCGCATTAAAGCACCGCTTTCCGCAGATTGGCGACGTAGAGATTCAATTAATTCGCGGTAGTTACCACAATGAGTTAACTGATTTTCGGTACAATGCTATTCTGCATATTGCGTCGGAAACAGCACGCCCAAAATCATCGCCTAAAGGGGAGTGGGACGCAGAAAAACGGCTGGATTGGTTGGATGAAAATCAGAATCTGAGTGTTACCAAGGTGCAACAAATATTATTGCAAAATCAACTGGATGTTTTAAGAATTTCTAATGTGCCTAATGCGCGGGTAACGGCAGCAGTTAAGGCGGCAGAGTTGCTGTCTGTTGTCGATAAATTTCCAACAGCAGGTCAGTTGCAGAAAGCCGTGGAAAAAGTCGAGAATTTAGGAGTCGATCCCGAAGCTTGGTATGCTTTGGAAATTCCGTATAATGTTAATATTAGTTGGTCTAATTCCGACAGTCAAGGGCGCTACGATGTAGTGTTTGCACGGGGCGAAACCAGAGATTTTGTGCGAGAAACCAGAAGCGATAACTTGCGTCCTTGGCGCTCTTATGCTAACAATCCCTTACAAGCTAAAGCAGCGCGTAAATTAGTGCCACAGTTGCAGGCTTATCTAGCGGAAAAACTGCCGGAATATATGGTTCCGTCGGCTTTTGTGGTGCTGGAGTCGCTACCGGTGACGCCTAACGGAAAGGTCGATCGCCTCGCTTTGCCTGCACCGCAGCCGATTAAGTTAGAATGGGCTGGCGGTTACGTTGCGCCTCAGACTTCTATTGAAGAAGTTTTAGTGAAAATTTGGGCTGAGGTTTTGGGGATAAAGCGAGTGGGTATCCGGGACAATTTCTTTGAATTAGGAGGCCATTCGCTGCTGGCGACTCAGCTTGTTTCGAGAGTGCGAGATGCTTTCGCGGTAGAGTTGCCTTTGCGCCGAGTTTTTGAAGCACCGACAATTGGAGAATTGTCTAAGATCGTTGAGAGTTTAAAAGATAAGAATGCTAAAAGTGGGGCCCCGGCTTTAGTGGCGATTTCGCGCGATAGTCGGCGGAGGAAGCTATCATCTTTTAATCAAGAAATTAAATAAAAATGAGCGCTGTTGAACAGGGTACACTTTCGATAAATATGCAGCAAGAAACAGATGTTTTCGTCTTCCCCGCATCATTTGCCCAGCAGCGGCTTTGGTTCCTCAATCAATTAGCACCGGGCAATCCTTTCTACAATGTCTCAACAGCGCTCCGCTTAACAGGTTCCCTCAACTTCAGATCCTTAGAGCAAACCTTCAACGAAATTGTGCAGCGGCACGAAACTTTACGCACCACTTTTACGCTTTTGGAAGGGGAACTCGTACAAATTATTGCTCCCATTTTAACCGTATCCCTCCCCACAATCGACTTACAAAATCTCTCGCCAACTCAGCAGCAAACCGCAGCGCTGCAACTCGCAACCGATGCAGCGCAATGCCCTTTCGATTTAGCCGCCGGGCCGTTATTTAAAGTAACGCTGTTACAACTCAGTGAAACAGAACATATATTGCTGCTGAATTTACATCATATTGTGGCTGATGGTTGGTCGATTGGAGTGCTAATTCGAGAGCTAGGAACGCTCTACACAGCATTTGTAAAAAATGGGATCTCGCACTTACCAGCACTGCCCGTGCAGTACGCCGACTTTGCAGAATGGCAGCACCAATGGTTGCAGGGCGAAGTATTAGAAACCCAGTTAGCTTATTGGCAGCAGCAGTTAAACGGAATTACCACACTCAATCTACCAACAGACAGGCAAAGACCAGCGGTTCCATCCTACCGCGGCGCTAAACAATTTATAACACTATCACCTGCTTTGAGCGAGGCGCTAAAGTCATTGAGCCACCAAGAAAGCGCGACTTTATTTATCACTCTACTAGCCGCTTTTCAAACTTTGCTCTACCGCTATACAGGACAAGTAGATATTGCAGTAGGAACGCCGATCGCCAATCGCAACCTGATCGAAATAGAAGCATTGATCGGTTTTTTTGTCAACAGTTTGGTGCTGCGTGCAGATATATCAGGAAATCCAACTTTTCGGGAACTATTGCATCGGGTAAAAAATGTTGCAATGGCAGCCTACGCCCACCAAGATTTGCCCTTCGAGAAGTTGGTTGAGGAATTGCACCCCGATCGCGAGTTGAGTCGCAACCCCCTATTTCAACTTAGTTTCAGCCTGCAAAACACTCCTATAGCAGCGCTAGAATTGCCGGGAATCGTTGGAGAGGCGATCGACTTTGATGCAGGAACCGCCAAGCTAGATTTAGAGTGCCACTTGTGGGAAAATGCAGGAAGTATTCAAGGGCAATTTGTTTACAGCACAGATTTATTTGATAGCGGCACAATTGCGCGGATGGCGGGACATTTCCAAACGCTGCTCGAAGCCATTGTTGCCAATCCCAAACAGCACCTTAGCGACTTGGCTTTGCTGACAGCGCCAGAATACCAGCAACTATTAATCGATTGGAATGACACTCAGAGAGATTATCCGCAAAACCAGTGTTTCCATCAGCTATTTGAAGAGCAAGTCGAGCGATCCTCTTCGAGGGCTCCGCTAACGCCCCATGCTGTCGCCGCCGTCTTTGAAAACCAGCAGTTAACCTACCGCCAACTCAATAGCCGAGCCAACCAACTTGCACATTACTTGCAGCAATTGGGAGCAGCACCAGAAGTTTTAGTGGGCCTTTGTGTAGAACGTTCCTTAGATGCGATCGTCGGATTGCTAGGCATTATCAAAGCAGGCGCAGCCTACCTGCCTTTAGATCCAACTTATCCTCAAGAGCGGCTTAACTTCATGTTAGAAGATGCTCAGGTGTCGATTTTGGTAACTCAGCAACACTTAGCAAAAAACTTGACGCAGCCGGAAAATTACGGAGTTTTTTCAGTAGTCTGTTTGGACTCCGACAGAGAAATTATCGCCCGACAAAGCCCAGAAAATCCAACTACAAATATCATACCAGAAAACCTAGCCTACGTCATTTACACATCTGGTTCAACCGGAAAACCCAAAGGCGTTTTAATCGAACATCGGGGACTCTACAACTTAGCCCTAGCTCAAATAGAAGCTTTTAACTTAAACTCAAATCACCGCATTTTGCAATTCGCTTCCCTGAGTTTTGATGCCTCAATTTTTGAGATTGTCATGGCCTTGGGAACCGGAGCAACACTTTACTGTGCCAAGAAAGAATCTTTGTTGCCAGGACAAACATTAATCGAATTTTTGCAGGACAATGCTATTACCCACGCTACCCTCCCGCCCTCGCTGCTAGCTGTCCTTCCAAACGTCAAACTTCCCGCACTACAAACAATCATCTGTGCGGGCGAATCCTGTTCCCCCGATGTTGTTAAACGCTGGGCTTCGGGGCGCAGATTTTTTAACGCTTACGGCCCTACAGAATCGACAGTCTGGTCAAGTTTTGCCGAAATTAGCGATAGCAAAAAACCGCCAATCGGCCGCCCAATAGCTAACACTCAACTCTATATTTTAGATAAAAATTTACAGCCAGTACCCGTTGGAATTCCCGGTGAATTGTACATCGGCGGCAGCGGATTGGCGCGAGGCTACCTGAACCGCCCCGAATTAACCGCCCAGCGATTTATTGCTAATCCGTTTAGCCAGAAAGCAGGAGAACGAATTTATAAAACTGGTGACTTAGCTCGTTATTTCCCCGACGGCAATATTGACTTTTTAGGCCGCACTGACGAACAGGTAAAAATTCGCGGTTATCGAATAGAATTGGGAGAAATTGAAGCGCTGCTGGTTCAGCATCCAGCAGTCAAAGAAACAGCGGCGGTTGCTGCGGATGATTTGTCGGGCAACAAACGCCTAGTTGCTTATGTCGTCCCCAATCAAAATCAGACGCTTAATCCCGATGAAATACGCAATTTCCTCAAACAGCAACTGCCCAATTACATGATTCCCAGTGCTTTTGTGGCGATGGATTTTCTGCCCCTAACTCCCAATGGCAAAATCGACCGCCTGCGCCTACCTGCACCGGGGAATCTAACTAGCAATTCAATAGATAAAAGCTGCATAGCACCTCGCACACCAACCGAGTCAACCCTCGCCCAAATTTGGGCCACAATCCTCAACGTAGAGTGCGTTGGCATTCGCGATAATTTCTTTGATTTGGGTGGAGATTCCCTGCTGGCAATCCGCCTTATCAATGAGATTAACCAGCAATTTCAGCGCGAGTTGCCGCTGTCTGCTCTTTTTTTAAATCCGACAATTGAAGGTTTAGCAGATTTGCTATCTTCAGAAACAAAATCTCTGGAATGGTCGCCTTTAGTTGCAATTAAGCCTCGCGGTAAAAAGCCCCCGTTCTTCTGCGTCCATCCCATCTTTGGCGTCGTGTTTCCTTATGTCGAGTTAGCATTTGGGCTAGGAGAAAATCAACCGTTTTACGGGCTGCAACCAAAGGGTATTGACGGCGAAAGTTCTCCGTTAACTAGCATTGAAGATATGGCGACTGACTACATCGCAGCCTTGCGTACCGTTCAACCAAAAGGGCCTTATTTTTTAGGAGGCTGGTCTTTTGGAGGTTTGGTTGCTTTTGAGATGGCTCAACAGTTACTCGCAGCGGGGGACGAAGTGGCTTTGCTTGCTGTGCTTGATACTTTAGCGCCGATTTCTGCTAACAAACCTTCTTTTTGGGACGGTTGCAAGTTTATTCTGACTACTGTTTCGCGCTCTATCTGGCCTTTTTTAGTAGATTATTTTCGCTTGGTGGCTGGTGCAGAAAATGTTCAAATTGGCGGTATTTTTGCAAAATTTCCGAAATTAAATAAGATGCTTAATTTGGCAGCTAATTTTTTGCATCGCTGGAATTGGAAACAGGCGGTTATGGTTAGTATCCTATCTCAGGAGTCAAAAGAACGGAGCTGGCGCGAGCTGGCAATCCCCTCGATGTTTACTGTATTTCAGGCTAATAGTCAAGCAACTCTCAGCTATGTACCGAAAATTTATCCGCAGCGAATTACTCTGTTTAGATCGGAGGAACAGCTAAGCATGAGTCATCAAGATCCGACTCTTGGCTGGAGTGAATTAACGACCCAAAAAGTAGAGGTGATTAGGGTTCCTGGGAATCATCTTACTATGCTGAGAAAACCCTGCGTCGAGGTGCTGGCTCAAAAGCTGAAGCATTGCTTTGAGGAGAAATTAAGTGATTGAGCAACCCGCGTGCTTGTGTGTCGAAACCAGGTTTGATGTGCGAAATTTCTATCAGCCATCTCCAATAATTATTGTGGAACAGGCATCTTGCCTGTTCAAAGCTGGCTTTTCTGGAGATGTCTATTAGTGATGAAGAAGTGACTACTCTGATGTTCGGTAAAATCACCGTTATCACGTTTGTAGTTAGGATGTCAAAAAATTGCGATCGCCCGAAGAACACTTTTTGCAACTAGAAATCATCATGCAGCGCCACGCCGCAGCACTCGAAGCTGAAGTCAGAGCTTTGCAAGCTGCTGACGAAACCGCCCAGTGGCCTCCTGACTGGAAGCGTGGCTATAATTGGCGTTTCGCTAAAATTTTCGCTTCAGTGAAGATTTTTCGCAACTGGGGTGCAGATGCTGCGGCTTGGAAACTTTTGCCTTCGCGAGTTTATCCCAACCGAGGCAATCAGAAGGATGAGTCTGTTGACATTTGAATGTAGGGGCGGGTTTTACCAATAATCTCGGCCTAAGACCAATCATCTCGTAAACCCGCCCCCACCCAACAGTAAATCCCAATCTACCTCCAATTCTTCAATCTAAAATCTAAAATCTAAAATCTAAAATCGATTGATTGGGCGATGCTGAAGATGATAGCACCCAAACCTGCTGCGATCGGAATTGTCACCAGCCAAGCCGAACCAATTGACAGCAAAGTTTGCAAGCGTACAGTTTTCCAAGCTTTGATCAGCCCGACTCCGACAACTGCACCGACTAAAGCGTGGGATGTGGAAACTGGCAAACCGAAGCGGGATGCTAGCAAGACTGTGGTGGCTGTGGCTAATTCCGCGCAAAATCCGCCGCTTGGTTGGAGTTCGATGATTTTTTCGCCGACTGTGGCTATTACATTTTTTCCCCAGATGGTTAAACCGATGACTATTCCTGCGCCTCCGAGGACTAAAATCCACAGGGGCACGCTGAAATCCCCTGATGGAAAGGAACCTGTGCGCCGGATGTAGGCGATCGCAGCTAGGGGAGCAACGGCATTGCCTACGTCGTTGGAACCGTGGGAAAATGCTACAAAACAGGCGCTCAAGACTTGAAATCTCGCCATTTGTTGCTCGATGGGAGAGTGGCGGGGAGGGGGAGAGGGGGAGAGGGGGAGAGTGGGAGATTGGGAAAATATTCCCTCTTTCTTATTCCTTGCATCCGTTACATCCGTTACATCCGTTACAAAATCCGCTGCCGAACCTTCTTCCTTCTCAACTGATTCTAATTTTTTCCAGCTATTGAGTGTGAGGACGATCGCCCCAATACTCCCAATGCCAATGACAATATCGTGAATGGGCAGATTCCAGCCAAATCGATCGCGCGCCGCGGCGATCGCCCCTGTCTGCACCAAAGCAACATCGACAATAGACGGCAGTACAATTATCCCAAATACGCTCAGCATTGCTGCACTCAGCCAAGGTATCCACTCGCGCATTTGAGATAGAGGATCTGGTCGATCGAGAATCGAATACTTCACCACACTGTAAAATAGTGCGGCTAAAGCACCGCTAGCAACAGGTGTCGCTACCCAAGTTAGGGAGATGGTGCCGATAGTTCGCCAATCAACTGCATTAATTCCGGCTGCAACACAGCTAAAACCCGCGATCGCGCCCACCACTGCATGGGATGAAGAAACAGGCAAACCTCGACTGGTAGCGATTTGCAGCCACAAGCCGCAAGCAATCAGCACTGACACCATCCCGATTAAAAATACTTGCGGTTGAGCCGCGAACACTTCTGCATTCACAACTCCTGTGGCGAGAGTTTCGGAAACTCCTTGCCCGAACAGCACTGCGCCGGAAAACTCCAGTATGCCTGCAACAATTATTGCCTGCCGCAGCGTTAGGGCCTTCGAGCCTACGGATGTCCCCATCGAGTTAGCGACATCGTTGGCACCCAAGTTGGCGGCGACGTACAAGGCCAGTGCGGCCATTGCCCCTAGTTGCAGAAATACGACCCCAGAGGTATCTAACATAGAAATTTTTTGACATAAAACGGGCATTTCGATATATGATAAGGGATTGTGAGTTTTGGTAAATCCGATGAAAGGCGCAGAAATAATCCGTTCTATCGAAACGGCAGAAATAGATAGAGTCAAGCAAGAACTCAATAAACAAGTTCCCGAAATTTACGTCGGCGACACAGTGCGAGTCGGCGTAAGAATTAAAGAGGGTAACAAAGAACGGGTTCAGCCCTACGAAGGGACTGTGATTGCCATGCGTAACGGCGGGATTAATGAAACAATCACCGTCCGCCGCGTGTTTCAGGGCGTCGGCGTGGAACGGGTGTTTTTGATTCACTCGCCCCGCATCGCCACGATCCAAGTGATGCGTCGCGGGAAAGTCCGCAGAGCAAAACTTTACTACCTGCGCGATCGGGTGGGCAAAGCTACTCGCGTCAAACAGCGGTTCGATCGCTCCCTGTAGGAATGCACCCAGCTTCCCCTTGGTTCATGGTTCATGGGAAATTAAAAAAATTCAAAAAAAGTTTCCCATTTACGAGCGCACTGTGTTAAAATAGAAATCTAGAGGTTAAGCGAATTTCAGCAACCTCACCTGTGCGCTCTTAGTTCAGTTGGTAGAACGCAGGTCTCCAAAACCTGATGTCGGGGGTTCAAGTCCTCCAGGGCGCGCTGAATCACCAAACTTTAAATTCTGCCCGAAAGCGCCCGGACTATTGGCTGGCAACAGTCAAAACCGCAAACTTTCGGGTAGAATTAATTTTTGTGGGCGGTTCGCAAAAAATGCCATCAACAAATGCTCGGTGTGGCTTCTCGATCATCGGTTTCGGCGATCGGCATTTACGCCGTTGATTGGTTGGGCTTGTAAAAAAGTCGTGGCTTTAGATTTGAGATTTGGGACTTGGGCGTAAGTGGTTAGTGTCACAAAATCTGAGAGCCGCGGGCCACTCACACCATCTAAAATCTAAAATCTAAAATCTAAAATCGCAAGGGGGATTGAATCGTGGCGAAAAAAGACGAAGCTCAAGAAACTCAAGAAATAACAGCGCCTGGGTTTGACCCTGCGGGTTTTTTTAAGGAAACTAGAGAAGAACTCGACAAAGTGGTTTGGCCTAGCAGGCAGCAGCTAATCAGCGAGTCTTTGGCCGTGCTTTTGATGGTGATCCTCTCAGCAAGCCTGATCTATTTGGTGGATAACTTCTTTAACTGGGGCGCGGGAAAGGTGTTTGGGCCATGACTTTTGCATCAGAAGAATCTGAGTATTCCACAGAAGCGACGGGACAGGCAGCATCGCCAGATGTGCCGGAGATTGATGCTCGCTGGTATGCTGTTCAAGTTGCCTCTGGCTGCGAAAAGCGCGTGAAGGCAAACTTGCAGCAGCGGATTCAAACTTTGGATGTTGCCGATCGCATCGTTCAAGTAGAAATTCCGCAAACTCCGGCAATCAAAGTCGGCAAAGACGGTTCCAGGCGGCAGTCAGATGAAAAAATCTTTCCCGGCTACGTACTCATCCGTATGTTTATGGACGAGGATACGTGGCAGGTGATCAAAAATACCCCGAATGTAATTAATTTTGTCGGGGCAGAGCAGAAACGCCGCTACGGGCGCGGCAGGGGTCACGTCAAACCGCTACCTCTGAGTCATTCGGAAGTAGAACGGATCTTCAGAAATGCTCAGGAATCAGAACCAGTTGTCAAAGTATCGATGTCTACTGGAGACCACGTTGTGGTACTTTCCGGGCCATTTAAAGATTTTGAAGGTGATGTGATTGAAGTTAGCCCGGAACGAAACAAGCTCAAAGTTTTACTCTCGATTTTTGGGCGCGATACGCCTGTAGAATTGGAGTTCAATCAGGTTCAGAAACAGAACTAACTAATGGCAAAGAAAGTTGTTGCAGTAATTAAGTTGGCGATTACGGCGGGAAAAGCCAACCCAGCTCCTCCGATCGGCCCAGCTTTGGGTCAGCACGGCGTCAATATTATGATGTTTTGCAAGGAGTACAATGCTAGAACCGCAGACCAAGCAGGTCTGGTGGTTCCGGTAGAAATTTCGGTTTTTGAAGACCGCAGTTTTACGTTTATTCTCAAAACCCCGCCGGCGTCGGTTTTGATTCAAAAAGCTGCTGGCATTGCTAAGGGTTCGGGAGAACCTAACCGCAAGCAAGTAGGCTCGATTACTCAGGCTCAACTGCGAGAAATCGCTGAAACCAAAATGCCTGACCTCAATGCTAATGATGTTGAGGCTGCTATGAAAATTGTGGCAGGAACGGCTAAAAATATGGGCGTGGCGATCGCGGATTGAAGTCAGTTGTCAGTTGGCAGTTGTCAGTTGGCAATCGGTAATTCCCAGTGTTGAAGCTCAAATCTTCAATCTAAAATCCAAAATCCAAAATCCAAAATCGATCGGTTCAGGGGGAGAAGCAAAGCTTCGCTAGTAACCGAAAACGGGTAGATTTTAAGATTGTCCGATAGGTTCAATCTAAAATCTAAAATCTAAAATCTAAAATCGACTGACCCCAGGAGATAACAATGGCAAAGAAAGTATCGCGAAGACTGCAAGAACTTCAAAAGAAAGTTGAAGACAGACCTTATCTACCGCTGGAAGCTCTGCAACTTTTGAAAGAAACAGCAACCGCTAAGTTTGGCGAAGCTGCTGAAGCTCACATCCGTTTGGGAATTGACCCGAAATATACTGACCAACAGTTGCGGACAACTGTATCGCTACCAAAAGGAACTGGTCAAGTAGTCAGAATTGCGGTGATTGCTAAGGGCGAAAAAGTTAAAGAAGCTCTAAATGCCGGCGCGGATATTGCTGGTTCTGAAGAGTTGATCGATGAAATTCAGAAGGGCATGATGGACTTCGACTGCCTGATTGCTACCCCAGACGTGATGCCGTTGGTGGCAAAATTGGGTCGGTTGTTGGGCCCGCGCGGTTTGATGCCTTCTCCGAAAGGTGGCACGGTGACGACTGACATTGCTCAGGCGATCAACGAGTTTAAAGGTGGTAAACTAGAATTCCGTGCCGATCGAACTGGCATCGTTCATGTTATGTTTGGCAAGGCAGCTTTCTCAGCGGAAGATTTGCTCGTCAACCTTCATGCTTTGCAAGAAACAGTTGACCGCAACCGTCCTTCTGGTGCTAAAGGTCGCTACTGGCGCAGTTTGTACGTATCCGCAACAATGGGCCCGTCGATCGAAGTCGATATCAGTGCTCTGCGCGATACCAAACTTGATGCTGCGTAGAAAGAATTCAGCAGAAGGCAGAAGGTAAAAGACTGCTTCGGCTGTCTGTGTAAATCTCTTACAAGACTTACGCCAGACCCCAGCTAATGTCTGCCTTCTGGTGATAGCCTAATCAAAAATCAATAAGCTGAAGACCGCAGGTGCCGACCGCTTAATTTCCTGCCGAGGCTGAAGAAATAAAAACTCAAGACTCAAAGATTAGAAATTTTCTATTTTTAATTCTGACTTGTTAATTTTTAATTCTCTGCCCCGGCTCTAAGGTCGGGGTTTTTGGTGGGCAGTTTTCGATCCTAAAAGGAGGTGAAATAAGTATGGGCAAAAGTTTAGCAGTAAAAAATGAGATTATTGCAGACCTCAAGCAAACCTTGAGCGAATCTCAACTGGCGATCGTGATTGACTACACGGGCTTAACTGTTGCTGAAATCACAGATTTGCGTCGGCGTTTGCGTCCGAAAGGCAGCAGTTGCCAAGTGGCAAAAAACACGCTGATGCGAATTGCTGTTGAAGGCAACGAAACCTGGCAGCCGATACAAGAATTGCTGACAGGTACGTCGGCATTTCTGTTCGTGCAAGAAGATATTGGCGGCGCGATTAAAGCTTACCAAGAATTCCAAAAAGTCTCTAAGAAGACAGAACTTCGCGGCGGCGTAATGGAAGGACGGGTACTGAAAGAAGCTGATGTTAAAGCATTAGCCGATCTGCCGTCGAAAGAACAACTCATGGCTCAAATTGCTGGCGCTATCAACGGTGTCGCAACCAAGTTGGCTGTGGGTATCAATCAAGTTCCTACTTCGATCGCTCGCGGTCTTAAAGCTTATGCTGAAAAAGACGGCGGTTCAGCAGAAGTAGCAGCAGAAGCACAACCAGAAGCAGAAGCAGAAGCGCAACCAGAAGCAGAAGCAGAAAGCGCATCTGTGTAAGTCATTAGTAATTAGTCATTAGTCCTCAGTCATTAGTATTTAGCAATAAATAGAAGACTGGAGACGAAAAACTAAGGATGAATGAGCAAATCTCAAATCCCAAATCCCAAATCTACAATCGAACTAGGAGTTTAACGAATGTCTACTGCAACTGACGAAATCTTGGAAAAACTTAAGTCTCTGACTTTGCTCGAAGCTTCTGAATTGGTCAAGCAAATTGAAGAAGCTTTCGGCGTCAGCGCTGCTGCTCCTGTAGGCGGCATGATGATGATGGGCGGCCCTGCTGCTGCTGCTGCTGAACCAGTAGAAGAGCAAACCGAATTTACTGTCATGCTGGAAGAAGTTCCTGCTGACAAGAAAATCGCCATTCTGAAGGAAGTCCGCGCAATTACCGGTCTGGGCCTGAAGGAAGCGAAAGACTTGGTAGAAGCCGCACCGAAAGCAGTTAAGGAAGCTATTGCTAAGGAAGCTGCTGAAGAAATGAAGAAACAGCTTGAAGCTGTGGGCGCAAAAATTTCTATCAAGTAGTCAGAGAATCTAGTTGATATCAATTCCGGTGACACCGGAATGATAGTTGACTGTTGACTATTCCCTAAAATTAATCGCGCGATAGTTACATCTCTCGCGCGATTAATTATTTTTGGTGTAGGGAAACGGCCTTGCTGTGTCCTCTTAGGATCGCGAATTAAATAATTTACAATTTTAATTGTTCTTGTGGGATGGGCGTCCCGCCCGTCCTGTTTGGACGGGCGGGACGCCCATCCCACTTTCAAGAGTGGAACTTATTTAATTCTCATTCCTTAGATTTTAGAGGCGGCTTCCATTTGTCGCACTACTGTTAAAGCTGAATAGGAAACGCCGGCAGTTCCTTCTCCGGGATGGGTGGAGTCGCCTACTAACCACAAGTTTTTAATGGGTGTGCGGTTGGCAAATCCGAAGGGGCCGAAGGTTGGTATTCGCTGCCCGATGCCACCCACAACGCCTCTATCTCTCGCTGTGTAGCGGGCAAAGGTGCGGGGTGTGGCGGCTTCTTGGTGTACGATCGACTCTGGCGTCAAATTGAAATATTCGCTCAAACGGGCGATCGCCCCTGCGCTGTATTTTTGCTTCAATCCTTCATAATCAACCGCATTCCACCACATTCGAGTATCAGTAAATGACGAAGCGATAATTGTCGCCATTCCCTCCGGTGCTCGCCCATCACCCGGATGACTGACTGAAACAAATAATGAATTATTCTCCCCAATCTCGCCGTCGTAATCGTAGAGAAACTGAAGGTGGGGCGGACAATTTGCCGGAATTGCGCTTTCATGGACTCCCAAATATATGACAAATGCACCGGATGCGGGCGGCAATTTATCAACTCGATATTTGTAGCCTGCCATTTGATTTGGGAGTTTATTAGTTGTCTCTGAAGTCTCTGATTTGACCGATAAATTATCTGTTAAATTTCCGACACTTGGCTCGCCTGACAACAATTTTACTAGATTTTGGGCGGTCACGTTGGCAACAATGCGATCGGCAGTTTCTGTCCAAACTTCGCCTGTTTTTTGATTGCGAATCACTGTACCTGTGGCTTTGCCGTTGGCGGTGACAATACTTTCAACTGTGTGCCGCAACAGGACTTTGCCGCCGTAGAGTTCGATCGCCCCTACGAGTCGATCGCTCAATACCTGCATACTTCCTTGTAGATGATACAATCCCTGCGGCTCTTGCGAAACTCCTAAAGCCGTCGCCGCGTAAAGTAGCGCCGTTTCTTCGGTATCAACTTGAGAATACAATTTTAACTGCAAATCCAGAAAAGTTTTCAAGCGCAAATTGTCGCCCAACCCACAAAGCCGCAAAGCATCTCCCACTGTCATAAAAGTGAAAGGCAAAGTAATTAGAGTGTCGGGGCGAACTGCTTGAATTAATTGCCAGAAATCCCAGAAGTTTCTGGGCGGTAAAACCGGATCGCGCCCTTGAAACTTCCAGCTAGCTTGGAACAATGCAGACAATAATTGCCAAAAAGGTTCGCTTCCAGGAAACTGCCGCTGTCTTTCTTCCTGCCACTTTTGCGGATCTCGCCACACGCTAATCGGTGCGGTTTCTCCCGGCAAAAACACCGCACAAGCGGGATCGCAGGGTGTCGCGGCGGGAAGTTCTATGTCTAATTCTGAGAAAATTCGGTGGTGAATGCCTCCGGGTTCCAATCCTGCAACCTGCGTGGCGCCGACATCGAAGGTAAAGCCTTTGCGTTTGAAGGTGGAAGCGCATCCGCCAGGGACGATCGCCTGTTCTAAGACTAGCACTTTGTATCCTCTGCGGGCTAGCAGGGCTGCTGCTGTCAGCCCGCCGATGCCGCCTCCAATTACCGTGACGCGGCCCTTAGTGTCTGTGGGACTGGATTTGCCAAAAGGGGTGCGATCGCCTGTCATAAATTTATTTATTGTAATATTTCTTAATATTATGCTCATATTTTGCAATAAAAAGCTCTTGTAGCGACAGGTTCAAATCTATCGCTACAAGAGGAAGGAGGTCGAGTTTAGAGGACTTTTTAGGGGTAAAATGCTCTGGGCGCACCCGGAGCGTTAGACTGTGGCGTGCCGATCAGAGAATCAGGGACGGCGCCACTTGTTGAGATAAGCTTCGCCAATCCCAGCCACAGCCTGCATTTGACCTAGCTGTTCCCGTAAAGCTTTGATGGTTCTTAGCTGTTCTTGAGACTGTTGCTGCAAAGCGTCGTAATTTCGCTGTATCGCCGCACTCTGGCTCAATTCATTTTCCAGATATTGCAACTTGGTCAGTTTAACTTGGAAGTCGCCGATCGCACTTGACTTTTCTGCTAACTCGTGCTGCAAAGATTCATAACTCGACTTCGACACGGTTTCCTGGAATTGGCTTTCGAGATTTTGCTTTTCGGTGGCGAATTGCTGCTGCAAGGATTCCACAGCAGCGGATTTTTCAGCGATTTGGTGCTGCAAAGATTCCAGAGCACTGGATTTTTCGGCTAGCTGTTGCACAAACTCGTGTTCGCGGTGTTCTTTTTCAGCGATTTGGTGCTGCAAAGATTCCAGAGCACTGGATTTTTCGGCTAGCTGTTGCACAAACTCGTGTTCGCGGTGTTCTTTTTCAGCGATTTGGTGCTG
>NZ_JAUBOQ010000001.1:217498-217647 GCF_036700325.1 Microcoleus sp. Z1_B2 | reverse complement strand
TCCAGAGCACTGGATTTTTCGGCTAGCTGTTGCACAAACTCGTGTTCGCGGTGTTCTTTTTCAGCGATTTGGTGCTGTAAAGAAGCGATCGAACTTTCGCGTTCACTCAACTGCTGCTGTAAACTTTCGTAACTTGACTTCGCTACTGT
>NZ_JAUBOQ010000001.1:206327-217398 GCF_036700325.1 Microcoleus sp. Z1_B2 | reverse complement strand
CGGTAGCGAGTTGCTGCTGTAAAGAAGCGATCGAACTTTCGCGTTCACTCAACTGCTGCTGTAAACTTTCGTAACTTGACTTCGCTACTGTTTCGGCTAATTGGCTTTCGAGATTTTGCTTTTCGGTAGCGAGTTGCTGCTGTAAAGAAGCGATCGAACTTTCGCGTTCACTCAACTGCTGCTGTAAACTTTCGTAACTTTCTGGCATCGGATTTGGCTTTACAATCACCGAGTCCGATAGAGTTTCTGCCGTTACAGCGTCATTAACTTCGCTTTCTTCGGCTGTTTCCCCTTGCAAGGGGGCTGCCTCTACCTCAGTTTCTTCACCTTTTTTCCAAGTGACAGTAACTTCCGTCTTGTCCTTAGAAATATCCAGAGCGCCTTGTGCCAAGCGTTCTAGGAGTTCCGACCTTGATATTCCGAGCTTGCGAGCGATCACGTTTAATCGATCGGCACTAGAAGAAGTCAGCGAAAGTCCGACTTTGACTTTACTTTCTGAATTGGAACTAACTACATTGCGATTTTTTTTGACCATTGGCATTTTCCTCATGCCAACCTACACTAATAAGTGTAGTGGCTGAAGCTTCTATTAAAATTAATTCTTGTTACTTACCAATTGTGCCAGCTTCTGTTCCCAATTGAACAAAAATTCGTGAATATACTCTTCGATCCATTCCTCGCCGTAGAACCGCTTAAACATTCCCTCGGCCGGGTTTTTTTCGGCACGATACGGCAGATATTACAGTTGAGCTTGTAAGCCGTTGTTTTAAAGCGAAGCTTCCAAAGTCGCACCTGCAACCCGATGATCTCGATCTTTTGCCAAATAGCTCACAGCAGCGCGAGCTTGAGGATTTTGACACTCCTGGGCCTAAAGGCACGAGGATTCTTCGTTCATAGACCCAACTTGCCCTAGCAGGATTACTCCAACCAAGGTAGAGGTCGAATCTCCCGAAGCGTTCGGATCTATGACCCAAGTTCCGGTATGCCCTACCGTACTCAAGGCTAATTTCAGGATATTAATAGCAGCATTCCAATCCCGGTCTAAGACGAAGCCGCATTGGCAAGTGTGGGTTCTCATAGAGAGGGATTTTTTGATTAACGTGCCGCAATTAGAGCATTCCTCAGAGGTGTAGGCAGGATTGACCGCTACGGTTATCTTGCCAAACTTAACCCCGAAATACTCTAACCATTTCCTGAACTGATACCAACCCGCATCATTAATAGACTTGGCAAGACAATGGTTCTTGACTAAGTTCTTAATCCTCAAGTCTTCATAGGCGACCAAATCGTTAGATTGGATTACACAACGTGCCAGTCTCTTGGCATATTCTTCACGTTGCCTACTTATTTTGAGGTGTAGTCGTCCTAGTCTATTAATGGCTCGTTTACGATTGGCAGAGCATTTTCTTTTACGAGAAACACGTCTTTGTCGAAACTTTAGACGCTTCTCGCCTGCTCGATAAAATTTAGGGTTAGGCTCAGTATGACCATTGCTATCGCTGTAGAACTCCTTGATTCCTACATCTAATCCAACAATTCTACCTGTCGGCTCAATGTCTAGTTTTCCAGTTTCGATTTTCACCAAGAACTGAACGTAGTAGCCATCGGCACGACGCACTAGCCTAACCCGCTTTATTTGGTCTAGTTGGTAGAAGTGTAAGTCCCACGTCCCTTTAAGTTTAAGTTTACCAATGCCCTTCTTATCAATGAAATTGATTGAGCGTCTATCGGGGGAAAGCTTCCAGCCAGAAGTTTTGTACTCTACCGAGCGGCAATTCTTCTTAAATTTTGGATATCCCTTCTTTCCGGGAATAGACTTCCTGCAATTTTCGTAGAATCGAGCAATTGAGGAATATGCCCATTCAATAGCAACTTGGCAAGCGTGAGAGTTCAAAGTATTTACAAAGGGAAACTCAGCTCTCAGCTTGGTGTTGTAGCGATACAGCTCTTTTTGCCCTACGCCGCGATTATCCATCCAAAAACGGATACATTTGTTGCGGACGAATTGAGCAGTTCTAATCGCCTCATCTATTGCTGAGTATTGAGTTGTTTTCCCTTTAGCTTTGAACTCTAAAACTCTCATTTGACGTGGACAAACCCTACGGCAACTAGCTTACCATAAATAAAGCCGTCCTAGAAGGACGGGGCTTGAATCCCATTATTGTTGGTCAAATTTGCTCAGCGCGCGAGCAACTCGCAGCCGAATTCCCCAGTTATCCGAACTTACTAGAGCTAATAATTGCTGCAATGCCTGTTCTTGCTTCGGGGTATTTGCCAGCACACCCAATCCGTCAATTGCTGCTTCCTGAACTGGTAAATCTTCGTCGCCAAGACCGATCGCACAAATTTCAAATACTGCATCAGGACACTGCATTTCGTACAGCGGAGCCATAATGCTGCGGCGGACGAGCCAATTGTCATCGCGGCGAAAAGCTTCCACTAAATGAGAAATTGCCTCGGTTCCGAACCTTGACAAAGAGTTAGCGGCTTCGGCAATTTTCATAAGCCAATTATAAATTTTTGTTACGTTTCTTTACAATTTTAGCAATTATTCCCGGATTTGGGGCAGATTTAAAAAAACTTCACTGCTGAATCAGAATTTTTGTGGGTATTTAAGCGAGCTTTTGTATTAGTAATTAAGGCAATCAGTACCCTATTTATTTGAGTATGCGGAGGCATCTTTATTTTTTAAATAGGTTTTAAAATCCGATTTTTTACAAGCCGCGGCTGGGGCGCAGTATACAATAGAATCATTTTTAACCCCATTTTTCGGAGATTAAAGCGCCAGTTAAAACCCTAATTCTCCGGCGCATAAAATCCTAAATGATTGGCAATTGGACGTTCCTGCATGGGAATTTTATTCTGAATCGGAGCATTCAACAGTTTCGCTCCTGACGGCGATGCTACTGCAAAAGTTACCGACCCGCCGCCATCTAAATTCAGCACTGTCTCCGCTCCCAACTGCATCGAAATATCAGCTATTTCACTCAATTTCAGCCCTTCACTGTAAAGCCTCTGCTTGCCGTCTGCCAGAATTAACCACAACTTATCGCCTGTTTTGTCGATCGCCGCGACTGCACGGGGATAGGGTTTATCCTGCTTGCGTTCTTCCTGACTTTGTGCTACGGGCTGGCCATTTTTTACCAGCAAAGTATCTCCGGCAACGGCATAGGCTGTTCCCGCAGGACAAGTGCCGTTTTCGATTATTTGAGCGCGGTTTTTGGCATCAAAACAAAGGGCGGGAAAGTCTGGATTGGGTTCAGAATAAGCTTGGCTTTTGGCAATGGCGTGTCCGACATTATTTACTCGATCGCCACTGCGGGGATAGTAATCCCAAGGTGCTTTCTCGATGCAGGGATAAAAAAAGTTGCCGTTGACTGCTAATTGCAATTTAAATTCTTTCAGGAATTCAGTAGCCGTGCGGGCATTGGTTTCTGTTAAATCGGGTGTTGGATTTCCGGGAGTGACAAAAATTCCTATTCCCGGCGCTTTTAGGTCGATGCTAACAATGTGAATTAGGGTGGGACGCGGATTAGTCCGAAATTCCTTGCGGTAGGCTATTCCTTGAAAGAGCGATCGGGCTTCGTTTGTTTGTTGGGGACGCAAAAAGTAGGGAATGTTGTAGAGTAGTATGGGTGCGAGCAATATTCCGAGACCGAGAATCTGCCAAATTTGTTTGATCGTGGGCCGATAAGTCATACCATTTTAGATTTGAGATGGGGGACGGGAACACTGAGAGATTTATATATTTTTAAGCATCCTGTACTAATATGAAGTATTCGGATTCCCATAATTTTAGCAATCAAATTTTACGAAATCGATCGTTCCAAGGACAAGTTCTTAACGGTGCTGATTTCAGCGGTGCGGATGTTCGAGGCTGCAATTTTAGAAATGCTCAGTTAGCGGGTGCGAATTTTATCGGTGCGAAAATCGGGCTTTCTCGGCGACAGATAGCTGTTTTGACTGCAGGGGCGATCGCGATTTGTTTGGTTGTGGGCGATGTTCTGACTCGACTGATTTTGGGATCTCAAGGACAATTACCGGGCTCTGGCAGTTGGCCTTTTGTTCTGTTGCTGTACGGGGTTTTGAGCGCTGCTGGCTTCGCTTCGGCGATCGCCAGCAAACAGCCAAAAACCTCAAAAGCGGGTAGATTGGCACGAACAATTTCTGCTATTCTATCAGGAGCTTTGTTGGGATTTTTCTATGCTGGCACTGCAACTAATAATAATTCCCAGGCTGCTCTTGCTGGAATGTCGATCGGCGGGGTGTTAATGTTTTTTGTGAATTCCCGGATTCGTGGCCAATTTGCACAGGTGGCGATCGCATCGGCTGGAAGTGTGGCGACTTACGCAGCGGCTTTTTTGTTCAGTGCAACGGCGAGCGCTTTTCTGAGCACTCACAAACTGTTTTGGGGTATGTGTTTCGGTTTGCTGTCGCTGCTGTATCTTTGGTTTGCGTTTGTGTCTTTCTCCGCTATGGTTCGAGAGATTGGAAATGCTGAGGGTACTTCTTTCAGAGGGGCAAATCTCGCTGATGCTAAGTTCGATATAAGTTACCTCAATCTTAAATCTAAAATTTAAAATCTAAAATTACCCGACTGATATTCAAACAGTAATTGAGCCAGCAGAAAGCGACGCTTTGCTGCAAACGGTGGCGATTGGTGTAGGTCACTATGGTTTTCTACTATTGGCATTATATCTGGGTGTTTATTCTCGGCGCGATCGCCCTAATTTACCCTCAAAAATATAAAAGCGAGATCCCTTGATTTTTCTCAAAGAATTCAAGGGATCTCGCTCTAATCAAACTATTTATCTCATATCAGAGATTTTTTTTGCAAGCTGTTTTTTTTGCCTAAACAGCTTGATTAACGGAGAGGGAGGGATTCGAACCCTCGTTAAGTTGCCCTAAACACACTTTCCAGGCGTGCGCCTTCAACCGCTCGGCCACCTCTCCAGGGCTAAATTAATTCATTTAGCCACAGCTAAACTATATTAACAGAACAAATCTGATTTGGGAAGGGGTAACGGCATAAATTTACTGTTTAATGTGGATAGGGTGTCAAACGAGCCGGCTTGGATTCTCCTACCTATGTCGCAAACCCCTTCATCTAAAGGAGTTTGCCCGCCAAACCCCAATCTAAAATCTAAAATCTAAAATCTAAAATTCCATGACTCACTCTTACACAATTAAAATTCATAACAGACAGACAGGCGATCGCCACACCGTGCGAGTACCCGAAGACCGCTACATCCTGCAAAGCGCCGAAAACCAAGGAGTAGAATTGCCCTTTTCCTGCCGCAACGGCGCTTGTACCGCCTGTGCGGTGCGCGTCAAGTCGGGGGAACTGCACCAGCCAGAAGCAATGGGGCTGTCTGTGGAACTGCAAAAAGAAGGTTATGCCCTGCTGTGCGTCAGCTATCCCCGTTCCAACATTGAGGTAGAGACGCAAGACGAAGACGAAGTGTACGAACTGCAGTTCGGCCGCTACTTCGGCAAAGGTAAAGTTAAAGCTGGTTTGCCGTTGGATGAAGAATAAGGCAATTTGATAAATTATCAACTACCAATTATCCATGCTTTATCGGTTATTTGCGATCGCCCTTTGTCTGTGGCTAGCTAGCTGCCAAAAACCAGAAATGCCCCAAGGTACGATCGCCAAAGTAGAAAGGGCCATCAGCGGCCAAACAATCGAAGTTATCAGTACAGCCGACAAAATAGCCTTATTAGAACAAATCAGGCTAATTGGTATTGATGCGCCGGATTTAAAACAGCAGCCTTGGGGAGAAGCAGCCAAACAAAGACTAGAACAGCTAACTAGGGGAAAACAGGTATTGTTAGAATCAGACATCGAAGAGAAAGACCAGTTCGATCGCAAACTAGCCTACTTGTGGCAAGATAAAAATTTGCTCAACGAACAGCTAGTCAAAGAAGGTTATGCCCTGGCCTGGGTGCGATCGCCCAACACCAAATACCAGCAGCGACTCATCAACGCTCAAGAATGGGCGAGACTCATGGGTAAAGGCCTGTGGAATCCAGAACGAGCTTTGCGCCAAACTCCCGCAGAATTCCGCCAACAAAATCGGAAATAGTCAATCGATTTTAGATTTTAGATTTTAGATTTTAGATTGAAGCATTGACCCCACCGATAAATACGTTCGGCAAGTTTCATCGGGTACAGGTTTTTATTTCTGGACGGATGAATCACGTGGCGGGTATCGTGGATGCTTTCGGTCAGTTGGGAATTGTTGACAACTGACAACTGACAACTAACAACTAACAACTAACAACTGACAACTGACAACTGACAACTGACAACTAACAACTAACAAATGACTGACAATCAACTGCAAAACTTCTTAGAAATAGCCACCGAAGCAGCCCTAGCCGCCGGTTCCGTCCTGCAATCTTTCTGCGGAAAATTAGAAAAAATTCAAGAAAAAGGCCGATCGGGCGATTTAGTCACAGAAGCTGATAAAGCCTCAGAAGCCGTCATCTTAGAAATTCTCGGCCGCCACGTACCCCACCACGCCATCCTCGCCGAAGAATCCGGCAAATTAGGGGATGCTAGCAGCAAATACCTGTGGGCGATCGACCCTTTGGACGGCACAACAAATTATGCTCACCAATATCCTTTTTGGGCCGTGTCGATCGGACTTTTAATCGACGGCCTACCACAAATCGGAGTAATTTACGACCCTTTTCATAACGAATTGTTTCGGGCAGGCAAAGGATTGGGAGCAACCTGCAACCGATCGCCGATCAAAGTTTCCCAAATCCCAGAATTGAGAACCAGCTTGCTAGTCACTGGCTTTGCATACGATCGGCGCGAAACAGCCGACAATAACTATGCCGAATTCTGTCACCTCACCCACCTCACCCAAGGCGTGCGACGCAGCGGTTCCGCATCCCTAGACCTCGCACACCTCGCGATGGGGCGATCGGACGGATACTGGGAACGGGGACTCGCCCCTTGGGACGTAGCAGCAGGTGTACTCATCGTCTCCGAAGCCGGAGGTCAAATTACAGCTTATGACGGTAGTGCCTTTGAGATGAACTCTGGTCGGATTTTGGCCACAAACGGCAAAATACACGCCGAACTCAGCGGCGCACTGCTAGCCGTTCCTCCCTTATCTTCTTGGAAGTAGCACCTCCCAGCAATAGATCGGGGGTAGTACGGGGGTCAGAACCCCTTGACTCAAGCTACATTAAAGAATAGTGAGTGCGATTCGTTTAACCCAAATGGGTAGCAATACTCAGGGAAGGTTAGCCTAACCAACTGGTTAGTATAACTGAATACACATCTAGGTGCAGGATTCACAAGTCCCTAGTCCTAGTCCGCAAGTGCAGCGGTAAAAGCATATCCCCTATTTTGTTGGGTAGCAACCAATAGGGTAAAGCGGGGATAAAAGACAAGAACTACTGGTAGCCGAAACTGGTAACTGTCGAGCACGAGTTCATGTGTAGCGAAAGCAAAGATGTGTCTGAACCATCGTAATTTTCAGATGGTCAAATGGCTAAATCAAGAATAAACCCGTTGAAAAAACACGGTAAAGACTGATTAAGACCAAGCCAAAAGGCAAGGCTAGGGCATAGGCAATTTCACACTTGACCTATAAGCACCGCCCATAAACCCGGTGGATAGCATCGCACTAAAAACTCAAACAATGTGTATTTGGAACGAAGTAACTCTTATATATTTCTGGAATCATGTCTATTATCCAGTAAGTAGCTAACGAACAATATATGAGAGAGGGATTGTATCAGAAGCCAATGCTCTGTTGTAATGACAGAGATATGCAGACGGGTACACGGTAACTTCAAGGATAGGAACTTAGTAGCAATGAATAAGTCTAAAACGCGGGACAACCCGACGGTGGAATGGAATCAAATCAATTGGCGAAAAGCCGAAAGATTGACATTTAAGTTGCAAAGACGTATCTATCGAGCAAGTGAGCGTGGCGATGTTAAAGCAGTTCGGAAGCTTCAAAAGACCTTGATTAATTCATGGTCTAATAAGGTTCTAGCGGTACGACGGGTAACACAAGACAATACTGGCAAGCGTACAGCAGGTGTGGATGACATAAAATTGTTAACCCCAAAGCAACGATTAAAGCTAGTAAGTCAACTCAAAATAACTGGTAAATCTCAACCGACTCGTCGGGTAATGATACCAAAACCAGGAACTAATGAGTCAAGACCATTAGGAATACCTACAATGTACGACCGCGCCTTACAAGCAGTTGTGAAAGCAGCACTTGAGCCAGAATGGGAGGCAAAATTTGAGCCAAACTCATACGGTTTTAGACCCGGTAGGTCATGTCACGATGCGATTGGAGCTATCTTTGACAGTATCAGATACAAAGCTAAATATGTGCTAGACGCTGATATTTCCAAATGTTTTGACCGCATTAATCACAAAGCATTACTTGACAAAATCAATACCTATCCAGGACTCCGAACACAAATTAAGTCCTGGCTTAAAAGTGGGGTATTAGACCAAGGTGAAATCTTCCCGACCAAAGAAGGCACACCACAAGGTGGGGTCATCTCTCCACTTTTGGCTAACATTGCCTTACATGGAATGGAAGAACGGGTCAAACAATATGCGGAAACGCTAACAAAAGGATACTACGGAATCAGTAAAAAAGATAAACGAGGTTCTTTAAGTTTAATCCGGTACGCCGATGATTTTGTGATTATTCACAAAGACATTGAAGTAATACTAGCCTGTCAGAAAATAATTGCAGAATGGTTAAGTGATGTTGGCTTAGAATTGAAGCCAAGTAAAACAAAATTAACCCACACCCTCAACGAATATAATGGAAATGTTGGGTTTGAGTTCTTAGGATTCCATGTACAACAACACAAGGTAGGCAACTATCGAAGTGCTAAAAATACAGTAGGAATACCGCTAGGTTTTACAACATTAATCACCCCGTCTAAGCCCAAAGTCAAAGCCCATCTGGCTAAAATTGCAGAAGTGATAGACACCCATAACACCGCCCCCCAAGTCGCTTTAATTAGTCGGCTGAATCCAATAATTAGGGGATGGTCAAACTATTACTCAACAGTAGTAAGTAAAGATACCTTTAACAAGGTAGACAGTCTTACCTATGACAAACTAAGAGCATGGGCGAGAAGACGGGGAAAAGGTAGCATCAATAAAGACAAATACTGGCGAACAGTAGGCGACAGAAATTGGTGTTTCAGCACAGAAGAAGGTTTAGAATTAGTCCAACACAAAGCAACGCCTATTGTAAGGCACGCCAAAGTGAAGGGTAACGCAACGCCTTACGATGGTAACTGGATTTACTGGAGCAAGAGACGCGGAGAATACCCGGAAACACCAAAAAGAGTGGCAACACTGCTTAAGACACAAAAAGGTAAATGTACCCACTGTGGTCTGTATTTCACACCTACAGACATTGTAGAAGTTGACCATATCCAACCTCGCTCATTAGGCGGTAAGGATGAGTACAAAAACCTCCAACTTCTACATAAACACTGCCACGACACAAAAACGGAAAATGACGGTTCTCTCAACAAGGACTATTGTAACAATCCGTTTTGAATTGTATCCTTAACAAAGGATGAAGATATCAAGGAGCCGGATGAGGCGAAAGTCTCATGTCCGGTTCTGAAGGAGAGGTAGGGGTAGAAATGCCCCTATCGACTCTAACAAAGCCAGGAAAGGAAGAGTAAAAGTTATGTCTTTTGAAATGACAAAAGGGCTGTTCAAGTATGACTTTACAGATCAGCACGCAATTTTGGGAGTTCCCTTAGACGCCGAGTTTAACGACATCCGCAAGCGCTACATGAAAATCGCCCGCCGGTTGCATTCGGATACTTGCTCTTTTGAAAGCCAAGCCGATAAAGATTGGGCTAACCAATTTTTGTCAAAAGTAGTCAATCCGGCTTACAATAAATTCTCTAAGGAAAGCGATCGCAAAGAATACAGCCTGCTATTAGCAGCCATCGCCAAGCGCGTTGTTAAAGAACAGGCGAAAATGCAAATTGAAAGCGAAGCAGCCAAACAGTTAGCTACCGCTAAAGATTGGGAAGAAGCTTACAAAACAGCAGTTAGCAAACTCGCTCTCAAGCAGTACGAATCAGTTAAGGAAACGCAAGAGGCGATCGATCAAATTAGCGAACTTAACATGGTTTACCTGCTGCGAAAAGAGCGCATTGGCATTGCAACTCCGCCACCACCCCCAACCCCAATTCCCCCAACCCCAATTCCAACCCCAACCCCAAATCTACCCCCAAATCTACCCCCGGACAAAGACGACCCGCGGATCGAAGCTTATTGCCGCCGAGCTCAAGGATTTATGGACAGCAAAAATTACGCTAAAGCAAGTTTGGAGTTGAGGGAAGTCCTGAAGGGTGCCCCGAAACACAGCAAGGCTCACGCTATGTTAGCAATGTGTTACCTTGAACAAAATCAAGCCACAATGGCAAAACTTGAGATGAACAAAGCTTTGGCGTCAAATCCAGAAGAACCGACGGCTTTGGAGGTTAAGAAAAAGCTGGAACAAGCTTCCGCCAAGGCAAAAAAAGGTGATGAAAAACCAGGATTTTTTGCAAGTTTGTTTGGCGGGAAGAAGAAGTGAGAAGTTGTGAGTTGTGAGTCTTGAATATTGAGAAACGGGTGAACAGCTCAGCAGTCGAGTGTGATCGAGCCAAACAATCAAGACTTGGTGATATCAAATCCGGTGACATCGGAATTATACTGTCAGTGCGATCGTCCCGCGATCGCGGATGCTCCAGAAAGAACGGGACGATCGCACTGACGGGGAAAATGATTATTTCGATGGAAACGAAAAGGATATGACGCCTGAATTTGTTAAAGTCGAATGTTAAGCTTGCCTGGTTCGACTTTAACACCGTTCCCTAAAGCTAAGCCTCTGAACCCAATCTAAAATCTAAAATCTAAAATCTAAAATCTAAAATTCCGATGACACCTTAATTTGTTAAAGTCGAATGTTAAGCTTGCCTGCTTCGACTTTAACACCGTCCCCTAAAGCTAAGCTTCTAAGCCCAATCTAAAATCTAAAATCTAAAATCTAAAATTCCG
>NZ_JAUBOQ010000001.1:202092-206227 GCF_036700325.1 Microcoleus sp. Z1_B2 | reverse complement strand
AAATCTAAAATTCCGATGACACCTTAATTTGTTAAAGTCGAATGTTAAGCTTGCCTGGTTCGACTTTAACACCGTCCATAAAGCTAAGCTTCTAAGCCCCATCTAAAATCTAAAGTCTAAAATCTAAAATTGATATGGTTCACCAACCCCCATCGGGTGCAAGAGATTTATTGCCCCTTGACGTTGCTCAAAAAATTTCGATCGAACGGCGCTTACAGCAGGTTTTTCACCGCTGGGGCTATCACCGGATTATTACCTCTACTCTAGAAAGGCTGGAGACATTGATGGCTGGGGGCGCGATCGACCGATCGACCTTAATTCAACTGCAAGACGCCGAGGATGGAGAACTTGGTTTGCGGCCGGAATTGACAGCATCCATCGCCCGCGCGGCTGCAATGCGGATGGCCGGGACTCGCTGGCAGCCTCAGCGCCTCTACTACAACGCTAACGTGTTCCGCAAAGGCCCAGATACTGGCTCAGGCGGGCAACAGGAGTTCTATCAAGCTGGGGTAGAACTCCTCGGCGCGGGGGGGGCGGTTGCGGATGCGGAAGTGCTGCTGCTGCTGTCTGAGTGCTTGCAGAGCTTGGAAATTGATGACTGGCATTTGGTTTTGGGAGAAGCGGGCTTGACTGCGACATTGCTGGAACCGTTTCCGCCAAACGTGCGCCAGAAAGTTCGGGGGGCGATCGCCAATCTCGATCGAATTGCCTTGGAAACTTTGCCGCTGTCAACGGAATTGCGAGAAAGAGCTCTGCTGTTATTTGACTTGCGCGGCCGCCCAGAAGAGGTGTTGCCAATTGTTGCTAAGCTGGATTTAGATTTGCCCCAGCAAGCCGCGTTAAATAATCTCAAATCGGCGATCGAATTGCTGCACCAATGTCAATCAAAAATTCCCAATCTCAAATCCCACATTCACCTCGATTTGAGTTTAATTCAAACATTTGACTACTACACTGGAATTGTGTTTGAAGTTGTCAGCAGCAGCAAGACAGGACAGCGAGTTTTAGGACAAGGGGGACGCTACGACCAACTGTTGGGACTGTTCGATCCCCAAGGGCAAAATTCCCCCGGCATCGGGTTTTGTCTGAATATTGAAGATTTGCACCAAGTTTTGCTGACAGAGGGGCAATTGCCCACCCAGACGCCCGCTAGCGACTGGTTGGTTGTGCCTCTAACTCCTGAAGCTGGGGCGGCGGCCTTTGCTTACGCTCGCAAACTCCGAGACTCTAGTCACCTAGTTCGGGTGGAAATAGATTTGGAGAGTCGGGAGACAGAGGAGGCGGCGCGGGAATTCGCGCGCGATCGACGAATTGCTCAAATTGCTTGGGTAAATGCCGAAGGATTGCCAACAATTGAAACGGTAAATTAGGCTAATTGGTAATTGGTAATTGGTTAAAAATCACCTGATATGATATTATGTATCCTGCTGATTGAGATCAGGTTTTGCCAATTACTAATTGCTAATCCCCTATCTAACTAAAATCTTTTGAGAGAACACTATGGCACACACTATTGTTACGAATATTTGCGAGGGAATTGCTGATTGTGTCGGCGCTTGTCCGGTTGCTTGCATTCACCCCGGCCCTGGCAAAAATGTCAAGGGTACTGATTGGTTTTGGATTGATTTTGATACCTGTATTGACTGCGGTATTTGTTTGCAGGTGTGTCCTGTCGAAGGTGCGATCGTTCCAGATGAGCGGCCCGAGTTGCAGCAAACTCCGACTTGATTGCATTAATTAACTTCATCCGTAAGGTGCGCTGCGGCTCACCCTACATTTTTTTTTGAACCACAGAGGGCGCAGAGGACACAGAGAAGAAGAGTGAGAAAGAACTGAAAAATCTAACGTTTAGATATCTAAGTGAGGTAATTAATTATGTTACTTTTGTGAGTTCTTTCTTTTCCCTTCTCTTCTCTTCCTTCGTGTCCTTCGCGTCTTCGCGGTTCGTTTAAAAAAAAGCCCGATCGCACTTTACAATAAAATCCCATGCAGCCGATCGCACTTTCCGACTCTCATATTTTATCCATGCGTACCCACGCCGAAAGCGCTTATCCTGAAGAATGCTGCGGTTTGTTGCTCGGTCGAGTTACTGGCGATGTTAAAACTTTGGTAGAAGTTTGGCCGACTGAGAATGCTTGGAGTGCACAGGCCCAGGAGAATTGGCCTGAAGAAAAAGGCTTGACAGAACGGCGCAGATATGCTATAGGGCCCGAAGATATGTTGCGGGCGATGAAACACGGGCGCGATCGCAGTCTGGATATTATCGGTATATATCATTCTCACACGGATTGTCCCGCAGTGCCCTCAGAGTGCGATCGGACATTGGCCTGGGCCCAATACTCTTATATCATTGTGTCCGTCCGACAAGGCTGTTCGGAAGACATCCGCAGTTGGAGTCTTGACGGAGAGGGGAACTTTCAAGCAGAGGAAATTCTCGCACAGGAACCGACTGAGATTAAGAAATAATTAGTAAAAATAACAAACAGGTAAAAATGCGAAAGATTCAGATAGGATGTAATTCAAAATCTGCGCTACACACAATATCATGCTAAATCCTAATCTGGAGGAGATCCAGCTCAACAAACAAGAATACGAACGCTACTCTCGCCACCTGATCCTGCCAGAAGTTGGATTGGAAGGGCAGAAGCGTCTCAAAGCTGCCAGCGTGCTCTGCATCGGTACGGGAGGCCTCGGTTCGCCACTGCTGCTGTATTTAGCAGCCGCCGGTGTTGGCCGCATTGGGATTGTAGACTTTGATGTTGTAGACCATTCTAATTTGCAGCGGCAAGTAATTCATGGCACTTCTTGGGTTGGGAAACCGAAGATTGAGTCGGCTAAAAATCGGATTTTAGAAATTAATCCTTTTTGCCAAGTAGATTTGTACGAGACTCGCGTTAGTTCGGAAAATGCGATCGACATTGCCACTCCTTACGATATCATTATTGACGGCACGGACAATTTCCCGACTCGCTATTTGATGAACGACGTTTGCGTGCTTTTAAACAAGCCCAACGTCTACGGTTCCATCTTCCGATTTGAAGGGCAAGCAACAGTTTTCAACTACGAAGGCGGCCCGAATTATCGCGATTTGTACCCGGAACCCCCGCCTCCTGGGATGGTTCCTTCTTGTGCCGAAGGCGGTGTTTTAGGCGTTTTGTGCGGAGTTGTCGGGTCTATCCAAGCAACGGAAGCTATCAAGATTATCTTGGGTCAAGGCACTACTTTGAGCGGCCGACTGTTGCTTTACAATGCCTTAGATATGACGTTCCGCCAATTGAAACTGCGGCCTAATCCAGTGCGCCCGGTAATTGAAAAGTTAATTGATTACGAACAATTCTGCGGCATTCCTCAAGCTAAAGCGCAGGAAGCAAGTCAGCAAACGCAAATTCCTGAGATGACTGTGACGGAACTTAAGGAGTTAATCGACAGCGGTGCCAAGGATTTTGTATTGTTGGATGTTCGCAATCCCAATGAGTATCAAATTTGTCAAATTCCTGGGTCGGTTTTGGTTCCTTTGCCGGATATCGAACAGGGCGCAGGTGTTGCTAAGGTCAAGGAATTGTTGAACGGGCATCGCTTGATTGCACACTGCAAAATGGGCGGGCGTTCTGCGAAGGCTTTGGGCATTTTGAAGGAAGCTGGAATTGAGGGGATTAATGTTAAGGGCGGAATTACTGCTTGGAGTCAAGAAGTAGACCCGTCTGTACCTCAATATTAAGGCTAATCTTTTTCTGGGGCGGGCAAATCACCCGCCCGGAACCGGGATTATGGCGGCGGCAACTGTATTCTCACCCTGTTCTCCTTTGATTCTATCTTGGTAAGCATTTGCCAAATTATTTTGAGTCATCGCCCATTGTTGCGGGAAAGCAGGGCGGGTGTAAACTTCACTAGCTGCTTGATAAAATGCGATCGCCCTTTCGATGCACTACCCATGTTTGGGATATTGTACATTTTTTGTGGGGAAAAACCCGAGTTTTTTGTACAATACTTTTACCCAGATTTTGTAGGGGCGGGTTCCACCAACAATATCTAACAAATACTAACAATCTAGATAAACCCGCCCCCCACCACCGATAACCCACATCAACCTGGAATTTTCATCGCATCGGAAAATGTAGGTTGGTATTTTTCGTTG
>NZ_JAUBOQ010000001.1:150695-201992 GCF_036700325.1 Microcoleus sp. Z1_B2 | reverse complement strand
GGTGGGGGCGGGTTTTTGAGATTGTCGATTTGTGGCAATTATGGTTGGTGAACCCGCCCCTACGAGGACTATGTACATGATGATTCTTAGTGGGTGGGGGCGGGTTTTTGAGATTGTCGATTTGTGGCAATTATGGTTGGTGAACCCGCCCCTACGAGGACTATGTACAGTGTGATTTATGGTTGGGTGGGGGCGGGTTTTCGAGATTGTCGATTATTGACGATTATGGTTGGTGAACCCGCCCCTACAGTTTCCCCGAAATCACCTGATCCGAGTAATTAACCCAACCCTTCAACTAACAAATTGCGAGCACTTTCCAAGGCTTCCTGCAACTTACTTGCATCGCGTCCCCCAGCTTGCGCCAAATTCGGCCGCCCGCCGCCTTTTCCGCCACAAATTTGAGCAATTCCCCCGATAAACTTGCCAGCTTGCAATCCTTTCTTATTGACTTCAGGACTAAAAGCAGCCACCAAACTTACCTTATCCGGTTCAGGAATTGAGGCCAAAACAACCGCAGCATTTCCTAACTTTTGCTGCAATCTTTCCGCCGCAGTTTTCAGCGCTTCTGTATCCACATCTCCCAATTGAGCTACAATGATTTTGAATTCGCCGATCGCCTCCGCCGCACTCAGCAACTGATCGGATTTCGCGATCGCCAATTCCGACTTCACAGCAGCCAAATGTTTCTGAGTATCCTTCAACTCATTCTGCAAATTAGTAATCCGGTTCGGCAATTCTTCAGGCTTCGCCTTAAATCGATCGCCCAAATCGCGCACCACCTTATCCCGCACATTCAAATAGTCCAAAACAGCTTGACCGGAAACCGCTTCAATCCTGCGAGTTCCCGCCGCTACCCCCGCTTCCGAAACAATCTTAAACAGCCCGATTTCTGCGGTATTGCTGACGTGAGTTCCGCCGCACAATTCCATCGAAACGCCGGGAAAATCGATAACCCGCACCACGTCGCCGTACTTCTCGCCAAACATCGCAGTCGCGCCTTTTTCTCTCGCAAGGGCGATCGGCATTTCCGCAACTTCCGCAGCGTGGGCCTCAGCAATCCAACTATTAATTAAATCCTCAATTTTCTGCAACTCTTCTGCTGTGACAGCGCGCGGAGAATTGAAATCAAACCGCAATCTTTCTGACGATACCAGCGAACCAGCTTGCGAAATCGAATCGTCCACAATTTTCCGCAAAGCTGATTGTAATAAGTGAGTTGCTGTGTGGTTGGCCTGAATTCGGCGGCGACCGCTATTGTCAATTTTCGCCGTAATACTATCGCCAACTCTCAGCGTTCCCCGTTCCACAAAGCCGAAATGCACGAAGAAATCTGATTCCTTCTTCACATCATCAACTCTTACTAACAAACCATCACCATTATCTCCGCTTTTCAAATAACCTTTATCCCCAATTTGTCCGCCGGATTCTGCATAAAACGGTGTTTGGTTCAAAACAACTTGTACCTCAGTGCCTGCGGCTGCTTCTTCCACAGATTTGCCGTCAACTAAGATAACTTCCACCTCAGCTAAACTCGACAATTCAGCATAACCGACAAACTCAGTTCCCTGGATTGTTTCAGCCAACTTATCCAAAGAACCCTGCACAGTCAAATCGATTGTTTGGCGAGCATTTTTAGCGCGAGTTTGCTGTTCCTCCATCGCCGCTTCAAAGCCGTCCAAATCCACCGTAATTCCCTGTTCCTCAGCAATTTCTTGAGTCAGTTCTAAGGGAAAACCGTAGGTATCGTAAAGAGTGAAAGCATCTTGACCGCTGATTTGTTTGTTTGCTTGCTGTTTTGTGCGATCGACAATTTCCTCCAGCAGCTTCTCTCCGCGTTCCAAAGTCTTGAGAAACTGCGCCTCTTCCCTTGCCAATTCCGCCTTAATTTGAGCTTCCCGCCGCCGCACGTTCGGATAAGCTGCTTCCGAAAGGGCGATCGCACTTTCAGCTACCCGCACCGTAAATTCGCCCTGAATTCCAATCAGTCGCCCGTGGCGCACCACCCGGCGAATCAACCGCCGCAAAATGTAACCCCGACCAACATTCGACGCGCGAATTTCGTCCGCAATCATGTGCACCACAGCCCGAATGTGATCGCCAATTACTTTCAGCGAAACCTTGACTTTTTCATCGCTATTGTGGTAATCAATCCCGGCAATTTCTGCCGCCGATTGAATGATCGGAAAAATCAAATCTGTTTCGTAATTATTGGGGACTTTCTGGAGGATTTGCGCCATCCGTTCCAGTCCCAACCCAGTATCAATATTTTGATTTTGCAGCGGTGTTAAATTGCCCTCTGCATCCTTATTGTACTGCATGAAAACCAGGTTGTAGAATTCAATAAACCTGCTATCATCTTCGAGGTCAATATTGTCGCCTCTTTCTGGGTGGAAATCATAGTAAATCTCCGAACACGGGCCGCAGGGGCCTGTCGGGCCGGATTGCCAGAAATTGTCATCTTCTCCCATGCGCTGAATCCGATCGCCCGGAATACCAATTTCATCGCGCCAAATTGCAAAAGCTTCGTCATCTTCTCGGAAAACACTAACAACCAAATTCGACGCTGGTAAACCGAAAACTTCCGTGGAAAGTTCCCACGCCCAGGCGATCGCCTGTTTCTTGAAATAATCCCCGAAACTGAAGTTACCCAACATCTCAAAAAACGTGTGGTGGCGGGCGGTGCGGCCGACGTTTTCGATGTCGTTGGTGCGGATGCACTTTTGAGAAGTCGTGGCGCGCGGTGATTCGGGGGTGCGCTGTCCGAGAAATATCGGCTTGAATTGTAGCATTCCGGCGATCGTCAGCAACACTGTCGGATCTTCGGGCACCAAAGAAGCACTCGGCAATATCTTATGTCCCCGCTGGGCATAAAAGTCGAGGAATGTTTGGCGGATTTGGCTACCACTGAGAAACTTAGGAGAAATAGTCATGACAAGAACTGTTAAGAATGTAAAGATGTAGCAACAATAGAATTTATAGGACTTTTGCACGGGTGTCCAGAAACCGGGTTTTTCAACCAAAATACTTGCTTAAAATCCTCAATCTCGGTGAAAAAACCCGGTTTCTTTGTGGGCGAGTGCGTGAGTGCTAACTTACATCTATTTGGATATTCATATCATTATACTTAGTAATGTAAAGACCTATCAAGTTTTGCAAATAGTGCTTTACTCCTCGGAAAGCTCATGCTAACTTAATAATAGACACCGGGACAGGAAGAGAAAGGAGGTCGCTATATTTAGAAAGAAAGTTCGAGGATATAGACATGGTGTCTCCGGTCTAGATTCCCAGGCGCAGCAGAAATTAACCGAACACAACTTGAAATAGTGGCGAACTGCCGATCGAGCAGTCAAGCCAAACCGCAGTCGAGTCAGACGTAGTTGTAGTTGCGGATTAACAGTAAAGCTGCACAAGTTGTAAACCCTAGTAAGTAAAAGTTCTCCACCGGAAACACATCTCGTTTGTTAGAAAAAACAAAGCTCTCATATTATTGGGTCCGATCGCTGTCGATCGGGCCCTATGAATTTTTATAGGGCGATCGCAGGAGAAGAGGATTCGAGGGGGAGAGCTCGGCCGAGTTCGACTTTATAAGGAATGAGAATTAAATAACTTACAATGCGTGATGGTTCTTGTGGGATGGGCGTCCCGCCCGTCCAGAAAGGGCGGGCTATAAGCCCAACCCCTACTCCCCAAAAACTTGTGTAAATTATTTAATTCGCGCTCCTAAGTGCTTTCTGCTCAAAGGCAGCATCCCTCCGAGCCGATCGGCGATCGATCGGTGCAGGTTTTGAGTTATATATTATATATAATGGCACGTGGAGCGCGCCCGCCTGCTTTTTGCCGGGACTCCACCGCTGTCGTATGAGGCACTGTCAAGATGGGATATGATTGAGGATGTCAGTCAAGACATTAAAACCTACCCGCTGTGCTGTATAGCAGCAAAATCAACGCTTCTATGAGCTTGCTGCAAGCCAAGGATAGCCAACCGCCATTTTTGGTGACAAGACCAGGCTCAAAAATTTGAATCTCAGGATATTTAGAGTCAAGACTCTAAAAAATCCCATCCCCGACGCAGGGGTGAGAGTTCAAACAATAAAAGCCCGCCCACTCAAAAAAGCTAGTGCCACCAACAACGGTAGTAAATCACTAGCACAGTTCTTAAACTCACCATCTCCGGAGATTCCAGGTATTATGGCCGAAATAACTAAAGAAGAAATGCGCGAACGGCTGGGAAATATCGACCAGATTCGCGATATAATTTTCGGAGCGCAGCTTAGAGAATACGATAATCGCTTCGATAAAATAGATTCCGACTTGTCGATGATGCAGCAAGATATGCAAACTCGCATCGAACAAGTAAAAACAGTTCTTTCAGGAGAAATGAGGGCTGCAGTTGATTCGCTAGAAAAGAAAGTTAAATCGCTCACCTCAAACACCCAAGAAGAAAGCGCAGACATCCGCCAGCAAGTCGATCGCATTAACCGCAAATTCTCCAGCAGCATGGAAGCCCTCGACGAGGCTATAGACAATCAAACCAGTTCGCTGCGTGACGAACTCTCCCAAACCAGAGAGCGACTATCTGAAGAAACCCGCACTTTGAAAACACAGGTTTTTGAAGAACTCGATCGTCGCTTTTCTATGCTCAGAGATGTTAAAGTTTCTAGAGACGACATGGCAGAAATTCTGTTTGAACTCGGCATGAGGCTCAAAGGAACAGAATTTGTCCCCGAACTTAAAGGCGTTGCGGATAATAAGTTAAATACCGAGTTTCTGTTGCCGGAGCGCCACCATAACGGATAATAACGCATGGCTTTACCGAAAGAAAATCCGGCTGACGAAAATGAGTTAGAGGGTTTTGTTTCTCAACCTGACGAGTCTGCTTCCCATGCAGCAACCCAGCTAGAACCCTTGCTGAATCTGTTAGTCGATCTCAAAATTATTGCAGGCTCCAACCAGCAAAATGCAGAGCCCGAAGATGACAGCAGCGACAAAAATAATCAAGCTGGGGCCCTCGGCGGGTTGATGGATTTGTTGGGTATTTCTGAGCAAGCGCCAGAGGAAGTTGCAGCGAGTGTACCCGAAACTGGATCTCACCAACCGGAGTCTGGCGATTCGTGGGATGTTAAAGATGAGTTCAAAAGTTTGCTATTCGCTACTCAAAAACTCAACACTTCAGAACTGGAAAAAGACTATTCCTCAGCTAAAACTATAGATGTTTCCGCGATCGCCCAGCCGGATTTGGAGGAGGAATCACAGCCTGTCGAAGCATTGTCTAACTTGACAATAAAAGATTCTCTACATTACGTAGAGGCTCAAAAATCCCAGGGGTTCCATCCGCAACAAGATGTTTCCGCAACCGATTCCGAGTCAAAATCCTCGGAAATTTCCCATAATCCCATATTTTCCAAAGTCTCAGATCCACCATCAACTGCATATTTAGATCCGGTGGTTGCTTCTTCGCTTCAATCGATGCCAAACTTGGTAGAACAGCCGACAACGAGATCGCAGCCAGCAGAAATATTAGGTCAAATTAAACAGGATTTAAATGAAGCAGACAGCGCGATGGAAACGCTGCAAAATCTGATTTTTGGCTCAAAAATATCAGATATCGAGCAAGTCAAAAATCTGCTGGCAGAAAACGATTTGCCGGGTGTGCGCCACCTGATGGCAACAATCGACGATAAATTAGGAAAATTGGAGCACCAAATCTACGATCCCCAAGAGTTGATTGAGTTGATGTTACCTTGGATCGCAGAAATTCTCAGTCGCAAAGTCGCCGATTCCAGGGAAGAAGTTGTTAAGGCGATCGTGCCGATTATTGACGAAGTGATTAGGGCAAAAACTGTCGAAAACAAGTCGGCAATGAGTGCGGCAATAGCTGAGCTGCTTCCCGACGCACTTGCTCAACAAATAGTTAATTCGCCAGCGGATATTGCTAAGGCGATCGCCCCAGAAATTGGTCTGGCAATTAAAGAGCAAATTCGCCTTGACCAAGAGTCGATCGCTCAAGCCCTCGCCCCGGAAATGGGCAAAGCGATTACAGCCCAAATTGAACTCGAACGCGACGCAATGGTGGATGCCCTCTATCCCGTAATTGGCAATACTATTTCCCGATACATGGCAGAAGCTATCAAGACAATCAATGAAAAAGTGTCAAACGCCCTCAGCGTTGAAGGAGTTCAGCGCAAAATTCGCTCCAAAGTACAAGGAGTCTCCGAAGCCGAATTAATCCTCAAAGAATCAATACCCTTTACCGTCCAAGCAGCATTCTTAATTCATAAAGCATCAGGCTTGATAATTTCCGAATTTCAAAACTCAGAAAGCTACCAGTTAGAATCAGAAATGGTAGCAGGAATGCTCACCGCTATTCGCAGCTTTGTTAACGAGTGCATCGTGCAGCCCGGAGAAGTTTCCGAACTAAATCAAATTGAATACGGCGACTCAAAAATTATGCTCGAAGTAGCGGGATATTGCTACATGGCAGTCGTGATTAAAGGAGAACCGCCACAGTCTTTCATCAACAAACTGCGGCAAACAGTTAGTAATCTCATCCTTAATTATGCTAAAGTAATTCACGAGTTTAACGGCGACCCCGGTACTATACCGGATTCGCTGCACCCCTGTATAAAAAGTTTATTCGACCCGCTGCAAAGGGAAAAATCAACAAAACCCCCGATCGCCCTAGCGGCTATCAGTTTAGCCGCCCTGAGCTTAATCTTAGTACCTTGGGGAATTTCTCAGTATCGCAGCAACATTTACCGTCGCCTCGAAGCAAATGCCATCGCAGCTTTAGCATCCACTCCCCAATTAGCAGTTTACCGCTTAGATGTTACAGTTGATGGCAAAACTTTAAAGCTAACCGGAAAGTTGCCAAATCAAGAATTGCGGGCACAAGCTGCAAAAATAGCCGCATCAACTGCACCGAAATTGCAATTAGATAATAGAATTCTAGCTGTAGATGTCCCCCCAGATCCAGTTTTGACGGCGGCTGAGGTACAGCGGATTACCGCAGTTTTGAATCAGAAAGAGGGCCTTTCTATTTCTACGCGGTATGGCGATCGTAAAGTGACAGTAGAGGGTAGCGTTAGAGATGGTGCAGACGCACAGAAAATAGCTCAGTCCCTGAAGCAAATTCCCGGTGTTCAATCGGTGATTAGCACAATTAAATTAGAGCCGCTGAAAATTACAAGCCGCATTTACTTCCAGCCAGGAACGGCAAAATTAGACCCTACATACGGACAAATCATCGCCAGTGTCAAAAATTTCATGGATCAATATCCTCAAAAACATATTAAGATAATTGGGCACAGCGATCGAACTGGGGAACTTGCCACAAATCAACGGTTGTCACTCCAGCGTGCCACAGCAGTGCAAGAGGCTTTAGTGCGGCAAGGTGCTGACCCCAAGCGCCTTGTCGCGATTGGCAGCCCACATCCTCCTTCCGGCTTGGAACCCAATCAACCGCTACTTTTAAGCAGATGTGTGCTATTTGAACCAATAACTAAGACCATAAACAGCAACTAATTATGTCAGTTACTATATCTAAAAAAATGTGCATGATTGGGGATTTCGGCGTGGGTAAAACTAGCCTAATCCGCCGTTTTGTCGATCGGCAATTCAGCGACCAATACCTCTCCACAGTAGGAGTAAAAATTTCCAGCAAAATCGTAGAATTAGAAGGGATAAAACAGCGGGAAAACGTCACTGCAAAGTTGCTGATTTGGGACTTAGAAGGGCATACAAAATTCAAAGGAATAGCACCGACTTACTTGCAGGGAGCTAGCGGCGTTTTAATCGTTGCCGATGTCAGCCGCTCCGAAACAGTTGAGCGAATCTCCGAACACATTCAGCTTTTTTCTTCAGTCAATCCTAAAGGGTCAATTATCGTCGCTTTGAACAAAGTAGACTTGATTGACGAGGAAAAATTGGCGCTGCTAGTGGAAATGTCCCATTCGATAAGTCAAGACAAAGTAATAGGAGTTTACACAACATCTGCTAAAACAGGCAAAGACGTTGACGAAATTTTCTACAAACTAGCTTACACAATGGTAGAACAAGTATGAACCTCCTGTTAAGAAAGCTGTTAGGCCCGCGACAAACACAGTATTTTCTAGTAAATCACCATTTCATCATTCAGGAAACCTCCGCCGAAGTGCAGCATTATGCTGATATTCCGGGCCAGGCTATACCCGGTGCAGATGCTCGCCTGAGTTTTCCCGAACTGATTGGCATTGAAAATATCCTCATGTCCATCATTATGGGACGGCTGCCCGGTTTTGAAGTCAAAGGTATCGCTCGGTTTGCCGACCCAAACCGCCCTTTATACTTTGATATGTTGGCTATCAAATATGAAGAAGAACAAGAAGATGTCCCAAGTAAATTGCTAATTTTGATTGAAGATACCACCGAAAAGATGGTCATGAAGCAATCGTTGATTCAGAGGGCGAATGAAGCTAATCTTTTGGTTAGTGCCTTAGCCGCTTCTAAAGATTATATAGATAAAGTTATTCGTTCGATGGGTGATGCTTTGTTGGTGACAACAACATTAGGAAATATCAAAAAAATCAATCAATCTGCCCAATGGTTATTTGGGTATAACGAAGCAGAATTAATCGGCAACCCCCTGTCCATAATAGTAGTCGAAGAAACATTAATTTACCAAGCTCGCCACCGATATATTTTGTCTCAAAAAGAGCTACGTAGAGAACTAGAAATAGTCTGCACTACTAAAGCAGGAGAAAAAATTTGGGTAGAATTTTCCTGTTCGGCAGTTCAGACAGAATTAGAGGGACTTTACGATTTCATTTATATAGGTAGGGACATCACAGAACGCAAACAACAAGAAATAGAAATTCGCCGCTCTTTGGCAAAAGAGCAAGAACTCAGACAGGTAAAATCTCGTTTTTTCTCGATGATTGCTCACGAATTTGGCAATCCTTTAAGTACAGTATTATTTGCTACTAAAATCCTCCAAGACTACGGCGACGATATCACCCACGCGGAAAAACAACAATACCTGCAACACGTTAAATCAGCATCTCAACAAATGGCTCAGCTATTAGATGACGTGCGGTTGCTCAGCAGCGCCGAAGCAGGAAAACTCGAATTCTATCCCGCACCAGTTGACTTAAAAAAATTTTGCAGCGAGTTAGTAGAATTCATTAAAATTAGTTATGGGAAAAATCATACAATTAACTTTATTTATCAAGAATTAGTTACGCCAGCGAAAAAAGATGATACCAACTTACAGGAAACGGAACAGTTGCCCGCACTAGATCCCAAATTGCTGCGACACATCTTGACAAATTTGCTGTCAAATGCAGTCAAATATTCGCCCCTCGACAGCAATATTTATTTTGAATTAAATTGTCAGAATAATGAAGAAGCCACATTTAAAATTAAAGACGCAGGCATTGGCATTCCTCTCGAAGACCAAGAACAACTCTTTGAATCTTATTATCGAGCCAAAAATGTCGAAAAAATACCCGGTACAGGACTGGGTTTATCCATAGTCAAGCAGTGTGTAGATTTGCATGGAGGTCAAATCGAGTTTTCCAGCGAGATAGGGCTAGGCACTACCTTTTTAGTCAGAATTCCATTTAATAAACAGAGATAAATAGATTGATTTTAGATAATTCAATCCCTAGGGCGCATTCAATAAGAAAAATCTCACATGAAAACCTTGTTAAAAAAACTGTTAGTTCCCCACCACTTGGAGTACCTAGCACTGGATAAAAACTTTTTTATCCAAGAAATCTCTCTACAAGTGCAGCAGTTTGCCGACTGTCCCGAGGAAGTAGTCGCCGGCAACGATGTTCGCATTCCCTTTCCCGAATTAGTGGGAACTGAAGAAATTTTAATCGATATTTTTGAAAAACGTTTGCCAAATTTTGAATTAAAAGCGATGACGCGACTATTAGAAAATGGTTCGCGGCTTTATTTTGATATGTATATCGTGGAGTTTAGCAATGACGAAAATTATCAGAGATTAATTATATTTTTTCAAGACGTAAGCGACAGGATGGCTTTAGAACAAACTTTAGTGCAAGCTACCAATGAAATGGATATTTTATTGAGTACCTTAGCCGCTACTAATAATTATGTTGAAAAAATTATTACTTCAATGGCCGAAGTTTTATTGGTAACAACAGCATCGGGAAAGATTAAAAAAGTCAATCAAGCGGCTCAAGATTTGTTCGGTTACAGCGAATCAGAATTAGTAGGCCAGCAAATAGACGCTCTTGCTGCTTTTGGCTCCTCTTTGCAAGCAGTTAGCCCAGATGAGCCTCAACAATCGCAAACTAATGCCGAAGTAATTTGCACGGCAAAAACCGGAGAAAAACTAACAGTTTCGTTTTCCTGTACGGCTATTTCGACTGACATTCAAGGCATTTCTAGTTCTTTGCCCACCCTTCAAGATTTCGTGTACATCGGCCGCGATGTCACAGATAAACAGCGCGCCCGCAAGCGACAAATAACTCAGTACATCGCTACTCGCATCCTGTCGGCATCCGAAACAATCAAAAAAGCTATAGCAGCAATTCTCCCTGTAATTTGCGACAGCTTGGGATGGGATACCGTCGAACTTTGGATGCCAGAATCCGGGGAAAAACTGCTGTCAGAAACTAAGAGAATAACTGCGGTTTCCGCTCCCAATTTGCTTCGCTGTGTCGCCAGTTGGACAAAACGCTCACTTTCGATCCCCAAATTTGCAGAATTTACCGAACAAATGACCTGTGCATTTGGCGAAGGATTGCCCGGTTTCGTTTGGGCTAGCGGTTCAGCTCAGTGGATTGCAGATGTCACAAAAAGTGACAGTTGTCTGCGCCGAGAAATCGCTGCTGAAGAAGGGCTGCACGGAGCTTTTGGTTTCCCAATTTTGGGTGGCTACGAGGCGGAACAATCGGCCCGGTCTGTTTTGGGCGTGATGATTTTATTCAGCAGGGAAGTGCAGTGTTTTGATGAAGAATTGCTCCAAACCATGGCAACAATCGGTAGCCAAATTGGTCAATTCATTAAGCGCAAGCAAGCTGAAATAGCTTTGCGGGAAAGCGAAGAACAACTGCGAGACTTATTTGAAAATGCTACTGACTTAATTCAAAGTATAGGAGCGGACGGTCATTTTTTGTATGTAAATCGGGCTTGGCGGGAAACTCTGGGCTACACCGAAGCAGAAATTGCTCAAATGACTGTTTTTGATATCATTCATCCGAACAGCTCGCCTGAGTCTCTGGATATATTCTATAAAGCTATTACCAAAAAAACGGTCAATGAAAATACATTGTATCCTGACTCTATTCAAACAATATTTATTACTAAAAATCACGAACAAATTTTGCTAGAAGGCAGCATAAGCTGTAAATTTGCGGAAGGTTCGCTAGTAGCGATTCGCGCTATTTTGCGAGACATTACTGCTCGAAAAATGGCCGAGGACGCCCTAGCAAAATCTGTATCCCTGCTGCAAGCAACTTTTGATTCTACTGCTGACGGTATTTTAGCTACTGACAGGAGCGGAAAAATAGTCACTTTCAATCGAGAATTTGTGGAAATGTGGGGCCTACCTAACGAAGTGATGGCACTCCGAAATGACGCCACAACGATCGCCTTTTTCCTGAATCAACTCAAAGACGCCCAAACATTTCAAGAGAGAATAGAATCGCTTTACGATCAGCCAGAAGCCGAAAGTTACGACTTGTTGGAATTTCAGGACGGCAGATTTTTTGAACGCTATTCGCAACCGCAGCGGTTGGGAGATAAAATTATCGGCCGAGTCTGGAGTTACCATGACATTACGGAACGCAAGCAAGCAGAAGATGCCCTGCGGGAAGAACAAGAAAAATCAGAAAAGCTGCTGTTAAATATCTTGCCCAAGGCAATAGCAGAACGCCTCAAGCAAAACGAAACTACTATTGCCGAATACTTTCCAGAAGTGACTGTTTTGTTCGCTGACATTGTGGGGTTTACTGCTTTGTCTGCCGTCATGAATCCGATCGAACTGGTGGATCTTCTGAATCAGATTTTTTCAGGATTTGACCTTTTGTGCGAACGGCATGGGTTAGAGAAAATCAAGACCATCGGCGACGCATACATGGCGGTTGGAGGGCTCCCTGAACCCAGGGCAGACCACGCAGAGGCGATCGCCCAAATGGCGCTAGATATGCAAGCAGAAATAGCCCGATTTAATGCTAGCCATAATAAATATTTTAGCATCCGCATCGGCATTCACAGCGGCCCGGTTGTGGCTGGAGTAATTGGCATAAAAAAGTTTATTTACGATTTGTGGGGCGACACAGTAAATATTGCTTCCCGCATGGAATCTCACGGTTTGCCTTGGCGGATTCAAGTGAGCGAAACTACTTATAAGTTATTGGAACACAAATATGTATTTCAGGAGCGGGGAACTATTGAAGTTAAGGGCAAAGGGGCAATGAAAACTTATCTGCTCCTTGGCCGAATATAAGGCAGGTCATCGGTCATCAGTCATCAGTCATCTGGCTGATGACTACAAGTGTTGCTAAAGTTAATTAACAATACTTTTTCACCAAGACTAATGGAACTTGCTAATTTGTCGGTCAATTTACGATCGCCCGACGAAGCTGTCGATCGCCATCCTGTGATGGTTGGGCCCTCAACTTCGCTCCCAGAGGCGATCGCCCTGATGCGTCGGACGAACAACCATTGCCCACTGCCTAATTCACCTGCATTTCCCGACTCAAACGAAACTGTAAAAGCATTTATTAGTTGCGTCTTAGTTGTCGATAAAAATCAGCTAGTCGGACTGCTAAGCCCGGAAGATGTGCTCAACTTAGCTGCGACCGAATATGGATGGCAAGGCATGAAAGTTGCCGACGCAATGACGCGGAATTTAATTGTTTTAAAAGAATCAGAATTTACAGATATTACTACCGCATTCAAGCTATTTTGTCAATACTCGATTGATTGCTTGCCAATTGTAGATGAACTGGGTCAGCCAGTAGGTTTAATCAGTGAAAAAAGTATTCGTCCAGCAATGTATAGCTGGAGCGAGGCACTGCACCAAGAAGTGGCAAAACTCCAGGAACAATGCGAACTGTTAGAGGGCAATTGTGAACTAGAAAAAGTCAGCGATCGCCAAAATGCCGAAAATACCCTGCGGCAGAGCGAGGCGCGCTACCTGGCGATTGTGGAAGACCAAACCGAACTGATTTGCAGCTACCTCCCAGACGGTAAAATAACTTTTGTCAATCAAGCTTATTGCCGTTATTTCGGCGTGCAGCCGATCGACTTACTAGGCAAATGCTTCATGTCGCTGCTGCCAGAAGCAGACCGAGAATTTTTTCAACAGCAATATACTTCTGTGTCTCCCGACAACCCTATTTTTACCTGCGAGCACCAAGTAATTTTGCCGAGCGGGGAAATTCGCTGGCACCAGTGGATCGATCGGGCTATATTTGACGAGAGCGGACAAATCGTCGAGTATCAAGCTGCAGGCAGGGATGTCACGGATCGCAAACAAGCAGAAATCGCTTTGCAGCAGCTCAATGCAGAGTTAGAACTGAGAGTGCAGCAGCGGACACAATGGTACGAACTGGCAGTATCGGCCGGCAAAGTGGGGGTTTGGGACTGGAATTTGCAAACCGATGAAATCTACATTGCTCCCTCTTTGAAAGCTTTGTTGGGCTATCAAGACACAGAGATTCCTAACCGCATGGAAAATTGGGCATCTCACGTTCATCCCGACGATCGAGTTGCCGTCGCCCAAGCAGTAAATGCTTATTTAGAAGGTTTGACAGAAATTTATGAAGTAGAACACCGGATGGTGCGTAAAGACGGCAGCACCTGCTGGATACTAGCCCGCGGCAGCGCGATTCGATCGGCTTCTGGCAGGGCTTTCCGCCTGACTGGCACTGACACTGACATTACCGATCGCAAATTGACCGAAGAAAAACTCCAAAACTCCGAAGCCGAACTGCTGGCGCTGTTTAACGCCATGACGGATATCGTCCTGGTTTTCGACGCAAGCGGCCGCTACCTCAAAATCGCCCCCACGGCTCCCGAACTGCTGTATAAACCGGCTCCTGAAGTGCTGGGGAAAACCCTCGCCGAAATCTTCCCAGAAGCGGAAGCTAATTTTGCCCTAGCCCACATTCGCCAAACATTGGCATCTGGGCAAACCCACAGAGTTGAATACAGCATGGAAATTGGCTGCAAGTTATTTTGGTTTGATGCCAGTATTTCGCCCCTGGAGCTCGATCGGGTGATGTGGGTAGCCCGAGACATTACCGCTCGCAAACACGCAGAAGCTGCACTGCAAAAGAGCGAGGAAAAGTTTCGCAACTTATTTGACGATGCTCCGATCGCGCTTGGTTTGGCAAGCGTGCGCGACTTCCGCACGATCAAAGTGAATGAAGCTCACCGCCAGATGTTGGGCTACAGCGATTCGGAGTTGGCTAGCACGACTTTTAGTGAACTCACGCATCCAGAAGATTTACACGCAGATGTAGAGGAAGTCAAGCAGTTGATCTGTGGCAAGATTTCTCGCTTCCAAAGGGAAAAACGCTTGATTAAGAAGAATGGCGAGCTGATGTGGGCAAACTTGACGGTGACGCTGATCCGCGATCGCGAGGGCATTCCTCTCTACAGCATGGGGGCGATCGAAGATATCAGTTATCGTAAGCGAGCAGAAATGGAATTTCAGCAGTTAAAAGAACGCCTGCAATTTTTACTGGGTTCTAATCCGGCGGTAATTTTTACAGCCGCACCGATGGGGGACTTTTGTACTACTTACATCAGCGACAACGTTCAGACAATCGTTGGCTACGACCCCCAAGAATTGTTAGCAGATTGTAAATTTTGGTCGAGCCGGATTCATCCTGAAGATCGGCCACAATTTTTAGTAAATTTTTCGGATTTGTCTGAGGAAAAAAATTGCATTTGCGAGTATCGTTTTCTACACCAAGACGGAAGTTACCGCTGGCTAAGGACGGAACTCAAACTATTGGTTGATAGCAGAGGTGTTCCGATCGAAATTATTGGTTATGCCGCGGATATCAGCAATTCTAAATATGCCGAACTCGCTAGGGGGCAGCAGTTCGAGCAAGAAAGGCTTGTGGAGGCGATCGCCCGTCGTGTGCGCCAGTCTTTGCAATTAGAGGAAATTCTCAACACTACCGTTGCCGAACTCCAGCAAGTATTATTAGCCGATCGAGTTTTGGTTTATCAACTTTTACCCGAAAATGGCGGGCGAGTCATTGCTGAAGCCGTTGCAGAAGGATGCAGCCAACTGGTGGATAAATGTTTTGGCGAAGAGGTTTTTCCGGCCCAAAGTTCTCAGCTTTATTTGCAAGGGCGAATTTGTGCGATCTCCCAACTAGATGATCCCTCCCTTACACCTTGTATGGCCCAGTTTATGAAACAGATTCAAGTTAGGGCCAAGTTAGTAGTGCCGATTATTCAGCACAGCCAAATTTGGGGATTGCTAATAGCCCACCAATGCGATCGCCCTCGTGAGTGGCAAGAATCGGAAATCAATTTATTTCAGCAGTTGGTAAATCAATTGGCGATCGCGATTCAGCAATCTCTACTTTACCAGCAACTGCAAGCTGAACTGAGCGATCGCAAACAAGCAGAAGCAAATTTGAAAAACTCCCTCAGAGAAAAAGAAATTTTGCTCAAAGAAATTCACCACCGCGTCAAAAACAACCTCTGTGTAGTTGCCAGTCTGTTAGAATTGCAATCGAACACAGTTGCCGACCCCCAAGTCAGCAAAATGTTTGAAGAAAGTCAGAATCGCCTTTATTCTATGGCTCTGATTCACGAAAAACTGTACCGTTCGACTAACCTAGCGCAAATTAATTTTGGCGAATATCTCGAAGACTTGGTAAGTAACTTGTTTCACTCTTACAATATTAGCAACAACCGAATTCAGTTGCAGGTATTAGCTGAGCCAATATCCCTAAATCTTGAAACTGCTACTCCCTGCGGTTTAATTGCCAATGAATTGGTTTCAAATACGCTAAAACACGCTTTTCCTGATGGCACAACAGGTACAGTTAGTGTAGAATGCTATCAAACGGGCGATCGAGAAATCAACCTTTTAGTTAAGGACAACGGCATTGGCTTTCCTCAAAACTTAGATTTTCGGAAAACTCACTCGATGGGGTTTCAAGTTGTCTGCACTTTAACCGAGCAGTTAGAAGGAACAATCGAAATATCCAGAGAAGTTGGTACATCCTTTCACTTAAAATTTAACGAGTTAAACTACTTTCAAAGATTGTAACAATATGAGCTTGGTCGAAAAACCAATTAAGATTTTGATTGTCGAAGACGAACTGTTAATTGCTAAAAACTTATCCCCTAAATTAGAAAAATTGGGATATCAAATTGCCGATATCGTTTCTTCTGGAGCGGATGCCATCCAGCGCGCCCGCGAACTAAGACCAGATTTAATTTTAATGGACATAGTTATCAAAGGCGACATTGACGGCATAGAAACAGCAGCAATAATTAATCAAGAATTAGATATACCAATTATCTATACAACTGCCTATGCTGACGACGAAACTTTGCAGCGAGCCGAAAATACGGGTTCTTACGGCTACCTGCTCAAACCTTTTAAAGAAAGAGAAATGCACGCCACTATCAAGATAGCACTGAGCAAACATCAAGAAGCAGTGAGTTTGAAAAATTTAATGGCGTTAGCAGCAGAAAAAAGCGAAAATAGAGCCCGCTTTATTTCAATGGCTTACCACGATTTAAGCACTCCTTTAACTACCATACAATTATCGGCGGAAATGCTAGAAGATAGCGACTTGCAGAGAAGCGCCGGAACCACCCATAAAAATGTCGATCGCATAAAAAAAGCCGTCAGTAATATGAGTGGGTTGCTGGAAGATATTTTAATGCTTAGCAAAGCCGAATCAGGCAAAATTTCCTTAAATTTAAATCCGATTAATGCGACGGATTTATGCAATTCTATTTTAGAAGAACTGCAACCTATCGTCACCGACAAACACCTAATACATTTCCGCAGTCACACAAATCCGCTGCACGCCAATCTTGACGCCAAACTACTGCACCACCTTCTGACTAATTTGCTTTCCAACGCCATTAAATATTCTCCAAACGGTGGCAATGTCAGTTTAGAGTTAAGCTGCGAAAACCAACAAATAATTTTGTGCGTTCGAGATGAGGGAATTGGGATGACAGCGGAATATCAAGAAAAACTATTTCAGCAGTTTGAACGGGGTGCTAATGTAGGCAACATTAAAGGATCGGGTTTGGGACTCTGCATTGTCAAACACATAGTTGACCTGCACGGCGGTACAATAAGTGTGGAAAGTGCGATCGACAAAGGTACTACATTTATTGTCACTCTGCCTTTTTTAGTTAGTAGTCAGTAGTCCGTAGTCAGTCGTCAGTAGTCATTAGTCATGTCCGGTAAAATAAGCACAATACTTGTAGGGGCGGGTTTCACCAAAAATCTATCATCCAGACTAACAATCTACATAAACCCGCCCCCACCACGCGACAGAATTTCATCGCGGACAATTCAACGGAGAGGAGATAAAAGTATCGGGGGGGCGGGTTTATGAGATTGTAGATTATAGGCAATTATTGTTAGTGAACCCGCCCCTACAAAATTCATACAAGTCTCAATCAGGCCGGACATGATATCATTTTTAAGCAAATCGATCGGGAGACAAAAGCTCGATCGCCCTATCTTCTTCTCCCCCCGCCGCCTTCGCAAATCGCTCAGCCAAAGCAGGTACAATAGCCAAAGGATTGCTGAGACCCGAAAAAACGTTCAATCCAGGGCGATCGGCGATCGGCCCCACTACAGGCAAATTATCAGCGCTAAATGCCACACTACACTCGTGCCAAGTTGCAGGTAAACCTGCCAAATCAGGCAAAACCTTGCCGATTCCTGCACGAATTGCCGTTTCGCTGGTTTCTCGATCGACTTTAGCATTCAAATCGCTCAAAGTGCGCGACAATTGCCCGATCCGCAAACTGCCATCATTAAATTGAATGGCACCCGAATCTAAAATCGGTGACAGCAACTCTTTACCAGGTTCATCCCAAAGAAAATCCACCTCATTTCTACTCGATTCAGCTTCCAATTCAAAACGTTTTAATACCGCAGGCATCACCAAAGTTCTGAGTTTCAAATCCACAGGTGCAGTTTCCAAAATCTCCGTGCGAGTAAAATAAACTCCCACAGAAACACCAGCGGCTTTCAGTAAACTCCGACTCCAACCTCCAGCACAAATAACCGTATTTTCGCAGGCATAACTTTCCTGTACCGTCTTAACTCCCGAAATCCGATTTCCCTCTTCTATAAACCCAATTACTTCAGCAAATTCTATAGTTCCTCCCAACCGCAGAAACCCTTGACAATAAGCTTTATTTGTGGCAGTCGGCGAAATGTGACCGTGACGCACAGTCAGAGCTCCGGCGATCGCACTTTTATTCAACAAAGGTTCCAACTCGCCAGCTTCTGCAACACTCAAAAGCTGCGGAACGATCGCAAATTGCGCGTAATTAGCCGCCACTTTTTCTACATCATTGCCCGCATCAATTGTCAGCAACAAATCTAACTCGCGAAACTCAGTATCAGCATCTAATTGGGCCGATAAATGGCGGTGGCGTTCGATACCTTCCCGACACAATTGCCGAGTTAAATCAGTCGTTCCCGACCAATAAGCCAAGCCGCCATAACTAAAACGAGTAGCATTTTGCATGGTAGCATCTCGTTCCAAAAGCAGCACAGCAAAACCTTTTTTTGCCAGTTCGTAACTCAGTGACGCACCCGTAATGCCACCGCCGACAACAATCCAATCGTAACTTTTCATGGGCAACTCAAAGGGAAGGAAAATATCATGCTTAGATTTTAGCTTAGTTTTTTCGGAACAAATCGAAAAACCTCTACCTACAGGAAGAGGCTGTCTGCGATCGCCCTAACTGAAACTTCCACCCGTCGGGAGATGTTTGCGTAGAGATATTTTTCGTTCAATAGTAGGAATTAGAGTCAGCAAAAAATTAGAAATACCAGAGAGGTTTTTATGAGTATCGACAAACCAGGCAAAGATATGGAGCGCACGGTCAATCCGGGCGATCGTATTTCCGACCAACCGCAAACCATTGAAGAAAAAGCCCAGCAACTAGCGGTAGACCACGTACCCGACATCGTGGGAGATACAGTTACAGTTCCAACTTATGTAATCGTCGAAGAACCAGACGGGGAAAAGAAAGCTTTGCACCACGTCAAAGACGCCGACGAAATTTCTGACGTAATTCGGCAGGCCCGCGTTGACGAAAATGGCGAACGGGTTTGGGATTAAGTTCAATCCAATAAAAACGGGTTTTTTTGTACAAAAGTTATCGTAGAAATCATGGAAACAAATCCCAGAAATAGTACGCCCTATCCCAATCTTCCGCCGATTCTAGAAAGTCACGATACAGAGTACCGCGACGCCGGTATTACGAGTACGCTTTCAGTTGCAGGCCATCCCATCCACCCCATCATCGTCATCTTTCCGGTAGCCTTTTTAGTAGGAGCCGCCGGCACGGACATCGGTTATTGGCTGACAAGCGATCCGTTTTGGGCGAGAGCTTCGGTTTGGCTGATGGGTGTGGGTTTCGCTGCGGGGATTTTGGCCGCAATCACGGGCTTTTTAGATTTTTTCAAAGTTAAAAGAGTGCGCGATCGCAGTGCCGGTTGGTTGCACATGGGCGGCAATGTGGCGGTTATGGTACTTACCCTGATTAACTTGCTATTGCGACAAGAAAATCCGGCGGAGCCGATCGTATACACAGGTTTAGCAATATCGATCGTCGTAGCAACTTTGCTGGGCGTTACAGGCTGGTTCGGCGGCGAACTAAGTTTTCGCCACAAAATCGGCGTCATCGGCCCTACCAGTCATAATTCCTAGGTTTCTGACCATTTTTAGTAGGGAATTCCGTCCCTCTTCATTGGATAATTTAGGACTAAAATCTTGACTACAAACTTAAAGATTGTCCCAGCCAATTGAGATAAGCATCGCTGCCAGCGATAATAGGAATAGCAATAATTTCGGGAACTTCATAGGAATGGAGTTCCTGAACTTTTGTTTTTAAAGCCTCAAATTTAGCCAAATCAGTTTTAATCAGCAACTGCCACTCTGACTCGGAATGAATCTCGCCTTGCCAACTATAAATCGAGCGAATTGGTGACAAACTCACACAAGCAGCCAGCTTGTTTTCAATTAGAGATTTCGCGAGATTCTCCGCTTCCGCCTCCGATGCCGCAGTTACCAGCACCACCCCAAAATTAATTGTCATAGTAATCAGTGAACAGTCAATCGATTTTAGATTTTAGATTTTAGATTTTCGATTTTCGATTTTAGCATTGACTTGCGCGAGATAAATTCGGGGGATCCTTTATCGGATACAGGTTTTTTATTTCTGGACAGATGAATCACGTGGCGGGTATCCTGGATGCGGGAATTGTCAACAGTCAACAGTCAACAGTCAACAATCAACCGTTAATCTCATTAACTTCCCAAGAATTGACTCTGCCAGCCCCAGCTAAGGAAAAATAGCGCCTAGTAGATTCCGGCAAAATAGCTCCCGTCAACAAAGCATTATCTAAATTAGTTCCTATTAACGTCGCCTCGCTCAAATCTGCCGCCATCAAATCTGCTTGAGACAACTTTGCCCAATTCAGATTTGCCCCTCTCAAACAACTTCCCCTCAACTTAGCCCCGGTTAAGTTTGCACCCGCCAACTTCACCCCACGCAACTGAGCCGCGCTGAAATTCGCCCCCGCCAAATTCGAGCCTTCCAAATTAGCTCCCATGAGTTTAGCTTCGCTCACGTTGACGCCGCTCAAATCTACACCGCAAAGATTCACCCCTGTCAACTGCGCTCGTCGCAGACTGACTCCGGTTAATTGAGCTCCAAAAAGTTTTGCACTATTGAGCCTTGCACCGTAAAGGTTGGCCCACTTAAAATTAGCTCCCGTCAGATTCGCGCCCAGCAAGTTAACTAATTGCAAGTCGGCGCTGCACAAATTGGCATTCCACAACACAGCACCCCGCAGGTTTGCGCCAGTTAAAGTTGCGCCGCTTAACTTTACCTTGGGCATTTTTGCTTTTACCAAAAAAGCTCCACTCAAATTAGCTTTTGTCAAATCTGCACCAGAGAGTTGGGTTTCACCCATTTTGGCAAAACTCAGATTTGTTCTGTGCATCTGTGCATCTTTGAGTGTTGCTTTGGTGAGAAACGCCCTACTGAGGTTCGCCCCGGAAAGATTAGCTCGCGAAAGGTTGACTCCGATTAAGATTGCTCCGCTGAGGTCTTTCCCGCTGAGGTCGGCTCCAGTAAAGTCTCTTTCTCCTTTTTCGTAATTGTTGAGCAGTTCGCTAACTTCCATAGGGCATCATACCTTCTATGATTGGGGGGTTTCGATCCAGAAATCTTTACTGTTAAGGTTGTTTCAGAAAGGAAACTGTTTCAGAAAGGAAACTGTTTTAGCGTTTGCCTCAAACGGTATAAATTTCATTAACATCACTTTCTGTTTAAAGGCAATCTCTTAATAAAGATTTTATATCTTCCTCGCGGTAGCGATCCCAGTTTCGGTATTTTTGAATTAAAAATTAATGTTTCTTGACATAGATAGTCATTCCTTAACGATCGCCTGTAATTCGCAACTTCAGGCGCAGCGTGCCCTTGAATCCTGCAGGAGGTTGCCAGGAACTCAAGGCCCTCTTGAGAGTTTCTACGGCGTCTGTTGCTTGCAGCGTCGAGGTTTTAGTGTCGAGCGCCAATCGGGCAACGCGGCCGTCTTGTACCAATAACTTCCACACCGTTTCACCGCTAACCCCCGCCGGGAGATTAACAGATTGCAGGTATTGACTCAAAGCCGCGATCGCCCCGGCATCCAACCCTTCGACGCTAACTACTTGGAGGCGAGAAGCCAAAGGCTTCGGGCGTTGCAACTCACCGTAACCTTGCTGCGGCGCCATAGCAGGAGCTGGACTCACCGGTGCCGAGTTGCGAGTCGAGGTAACGCTGCGAGTGCCGCCCCTAGTTGGCTCTTCCCCTCCCGACTCGAAAATACCCTCGTAGCTGACACCCTGCGGCAATTCTACAGGCACTTGCACGCGGCGACGAGATCCATCTGGTTCCACTCGCACTTCTTCGCTCACAGCCACAAAAGCCGTGTATTCCGACAGCAAGCGATAAGTCAGAGCAGTATTAGTCACAGCTTCCACCAGAGATTTAGTCTCGCCACCAAACATTTGATTCATTAAATCTTTAATGCGCGATCGCCCCCAAAGTTGAGCTACCGCCGGATTGCCAAAATCCGTAGCGGTTGCTGCGACGGAAGTAGACTCTCGCTGCCTCCCGCCGGATTGAGCAAAATTAACAGGTAAAACTTGCTCGTAAGCTTTGCCACCTGCAAGAGTGCCGCGGATGCGAAGTTGGCCGTTAGTTCGATCGGCCTTTTTGCCAAACAAAACCAGTGGCCCACTCGCAAACAAGTCTGGGGGCGCGATCGGATAAATCTCCGGTTTTTCCCCCACTCCTTCCCAACTAATTTGAATATTAGTCAATACCGGACGATTAATTTCACGAAAAAACTTTTCTGTCGCTTCTGCCGACGGTTCATCTTGACGAATTACTTGAGAAGTGCCTCTTCCCACTTCCGCCAAACGGTTGAGCAAAAACCGATTCACCGAACCGCCAACACCAAAACTATAAAGTCGATTTCCTGGTTTCAGACTCTGCTGAACCAGAGCCAGCACTTCATTTTCATTACCAATGTAACCATCCGTAATTAATACAATACTCCGCAGCCTTCCCGTAGCCGCCGCCGGAAAATTCATCACTGCTTGAAGGCCGTTAAGCAGTTCACTGCCACCGTTAGCCTGCAACTTTTCGATATAATTAATTGCGCTTTGTCGATTTTCTGCCGTATTCGCTAAAGGAGTAGTTGAAAGCGCTTGCGTAGTGTTGGCAAAATCAATAATAGTAAAAGTATCGTTGGAATTCAACCCTTGAATAAAGCGGCGCATCAACTCCTTAGATTTTGCTAGTGGCTCGCCCTTTTGAGAACCGGAAGTATCCATCAGAAACACGACATCTTTAGGTACAATTTCATTATTTTTGTAATTTAATGCCGGAATTAAATAAGTAGCAAAATGACCGCCCCGCTGGTCGGATTGAGTCAAGACAGTTGCGCGCGTATTTTCGCCCGCCACTCGATAGCGCAAAATTAAATCTTTATTGGGAATTGTGTCAGAATTGGCTAATTGGACTTGCACAATATTTCCCCTGCGGTCAGTTGTAATTTGATGGGAAGTAGAGCGGACATCGCCGATCGCAACTCCGGCATCTATTTCTACCGAAACAGCAATATTGTGACCCGATCGCGCTCCCGGAGGCAAAACAGGCGGGTTAATGCGATCGGCATCGGTCGAATTTCCCGAAATATAGCGAGGCCCTACCACCATTGGAAACACAAATTCGTAATCGCCGCCGACAAATTTGAGACTTTCGGTGTAGCGAATCGTAACTTCAATTTTTTCTCCCGGTTTGATATTAGCCAGAGACTGAGTAAAAATATTGGATCGTTCTTGTTCCAACAAACCTGCACTCCGGCCTTGCTTTCTGGCTTGTTCGTACATTTCCAAAGCTTCCTCCCGGCGTTTGATATCAGCTTTAATAGTTCGTGAGCCTATTTTAATTTCCATATCGTCCACCGCTGCTTCGTCGGGCAAAGGAAATACATAAACAGCTTCTATAGATTCGGGAAAAGGATTTTCAAACTTCTGAACAACTTCGACGCGGGAGATATTGCCAGCTATTTTGGCTTTAACTTCAGTCTGTTTCAGAGGAAAGACTTGTTCTGGCGTCGTGTTGGGAGTTTTGACGAACAAACCGCCGACTGGACAGGGAGTTTCGGGCGATCGTCCGCCATTGCAATTAACATCGTTACTAGCGAGGATTTTCGGCGACACAGACGAATAATTTTCCCCAAGAGCATTTGCCCGCGCCCCATTGGGAGCGAGCCACACGCCACACTCGATGGCTGCGAGCAATGCGATACCAGTACAAAGCAACCGTTGAGGGGATAGAACGCAGACAAACTTCATAGCTGTTTTTTTTTAGCAGACTTGAGGTGCTTTGTTTACCATGACTTTACCATTGCCGAAACGTTCCTCAGTTAGCTTTTTGGGAAAAATGACTGAGCGCGTAGGGCTGATTTTAGATTTTAGATTTTAGATTAACTCTACAGGCGCTCATGGGGGAGTGGAACTTTTGTCTAGACTGCTGTGGGCTTGCATCCGTATTTGGGTGAAGTCGGTTGGGGCGATCGTCCGCGACCCAACCTAGAAGATTGTATGATAGTTAAATAATTAAATAACTCTAACCTCAACCTCTCAATCTCTAATAAATTGAAAAAGCCATGAATTTTATTAACCCCAAAACCGACTTTGCATTTAAAAAAATCTTCGGCTCGGCTGACAGCAAAGACATTTTGATTAGCTTCTTAAATGCCATCCTCTACGAAGCGCTGCCGGTCATCGAAGATTTAGAAATTCTTGACCCTTATTTAGCTCCCAAAATCAAAGGAGTCAAAGATACTTACTTGGATGTCAAAGCAAAAATTGGTGGCAGCAAAACTGTGATAATTGAAATGCAGGTATTGAATGTAGAATCCTTTGAGAAGCGGATTTTATACAATGCTACCAAAGCTTACTCAGTGCAATTAAAAAGCGGAGAAAACTACAACCTCTTAAATCCCGTGATTGCGTTGACGATTACAGATTTCCAAATGTTTGAGCATCTGGAAACAGTAATTTCGCGGTTTTGTATCAAAGAAAAAAACAACTTAGTCGAGTATTTGGCGGATGAATTAGAATTTGTCTTTGTTGAGTTGCCCAAATTTGACAAGACTTTAGCAGAATTAGAGACTCTGACTGACAAGTGGATATATTTCATGAAAACCGCTCGCACGTTAAGGTCTGTGCCGGAAGAGTTGGGAAATGTACCGGAACTCCGCAAAGCTTTTACAATTGCCAATGAAGCAAATCTCGATCCTGATGAATTGGAGGATTTAGAAAGGCGAGAAATTTTTATTCAAGACCAGCGCGGTGCAATTACCAAAGCTACCAGAATCGGGATAGAACAAGGAATCAGACAAGGCATCGAACAAGGCATCGAACAAGGCATCGAACAAGGCATCGAACAAGGCATCGAACAAGGCATCGAACAAGGCATCAAACAAGGAAATATGACATTAATTGTTCGTCAGTTGGAGCGCAGTGTCGGCGTGCTGTCGGCGGATCTCAAAACCAGCATCGCTCAGTTATCCACTCAGCAATTAGAGAATCTAGGAGAGGCACTATTAGACTTTGCCAGTTTGTCAGATTTGACAACTTGGTTGCAAGCACATAACAATCGTCAATAATTTGGTCAAATGGGTGTAGGGGGCAATCCCCCGTGGTTGCCCTTATGGATTACCAAAAACTTGGGTCTAAAGCCCCATCCTTTTAGAACGGCTTAGTGTTAGTATCTTAGCGTAGCGATTTTCCACGTAAGATGTTCGTTCTAGAATTCAAGGCGAAAGGAAAACCAAATCAGTACGCAGCAATAGACGAGGCAATTAGGACTGCTCAGTTCGTTCGGAATAAGTGCATCCGTTTCTGGATGGATAACCGAGGTGTTGGGCAAAAAGACTTGTATCGGCACAGCACTGCGCTCAGAGAAGAGTTTCCTTTCGTCAAAACCTTGAATTCTAGTGCTTGCCAAGCGTCAGTCGAGAGAGCTTATTCTGCAATTGCTCGGTTTTACGACAACTGCAAGAAAGCTCTTCCCGGAAAGAAAGGTTATCCGACTTTTAAGAAAAACTGTCGCTCAGTTGAATATAAAGTGAGCGGCTGGAAACTTTCAGAAACCCGCAAGCAAATCACTTTCACTGACAAGAAAGGAATTGGTAAGCTCAAACTAAAAGGAACGTGGGATCTAAACTTCTACCAGCTCGATCAAATAAAACGGGTACGCTTGATCCGTCGCGCTGACGGTTACTACGTTCAGTTTTTGATCGGTGCTGAAAACGAAGTAGATACGACGCCGACTGGTAAAACACTCGGTTTGGACGTAGGGCTCAAAGAGTTTTATACAGACTCTAACGGTCACTCTGAACCAAACCCCCAGTTTTATCGAACCACTGAGAAACGGTTAAAGTTTCGACAGCGCCGCGTTTCTCGTAAAAAGAAAGGCTCTGCCAACCGCAAGAAAGCAATTAATCGATTAGGAAGAGTACACCTCAAAATAAGTAGGCAACGTGAAGAACACGCTAAGAGACTGGCGCGTTGCGTAATCCGATCTAACGATTTGGTCGCCTACGAAGATTTGAGGATTAAAAACTTAGTAAAGAATCACTGTCTCGCCAAATCGATCAATGATGCGGGTTGGTATCTATTCAGGAAGTGGCTGGAGTATTTTGGAGTAAAATTTGACCGGGTGACGGTTGCCGTCAATCCAGCATATACTTCGCAAAAATGTTCTAACTGCGGTGCAATCGTAAAAAAAACCCTATCCGTAAGAACCCATGTTTGTGAATGCGGGTTCGTTATGGATAGGGATTGGAATGCTGCGATTAATATCCTGAAATTAGCCTTGAGTACGGTAGGGCATACCGGAACTTGGGTCAAAGACCCGAACGCTTTGGGAGATTCGACCTCTACTTTGGCTGGAGAAATCCTGTCGCAAGCAAGTTGAGTCTACGAACAAAGAATCCCCGCTGCTTTAGCACCGGGAGTGTCAACTATGTCACATTTGAGTCTGACCTGACATTGAAACATCTAAAGTCGAAAATCCTATGAGCAAATTTGTGTTTGTGACTGGTGGCGTGGTTTCCAGCATCGGCAAGGGAATTGTCGGTGCTTCCTTGGGCCGCCTATTAAAGTCGCGGGACTATTCAGTCTCGATTTTGAAGCTAGACCCCTATATTAACGTTGACCCCGGCACTCTGAGCCCGTTTCAGCACGGAGAAGTCTTTGTCACGCAAGATGGTGCGGAAACTGACTTGGATTTGGGGCACTACGAGCGTTTTACCGACACTTCCATGTCTCGCCTCAATAGCGTCACCACGGGTTCCATTTATCAAGCGGTGATTAACAAAGAACGCCGCGGTGAGTATCAGGGGAGCACGGTGCAGGTGATTCCGCACATTACTAACGAGATTAAAGATCGAATTCACCGGGTAGCAAAAAATACCAATCCCGATGTGGTGATTACGGAAATCGGCGGAACGGTGGGAGATATTGAATCTTTGCCGTTTTTGGAGGCAATTCGCCAGTTTCGCAAGGATGTCGGTCGGCAAAATGTTGTGTATATGCACGTCACGCTGATACCTTGGATTCCTTCGGCTGGGGAGATGAAAACTAAACCGACTCAGCATTCGGTGAAGGAATTGCGGTCGATCGGCATTCAACCAGATATTTTAGTCTGTCGGTGCGATCGCCCGCTGTCTTTGGGCATGAAACAGAAATTGTCGGAATTCTGCAACGTCCCCGAAGAATGTGTCATCACCGCTCAAGATGCTAAAAGTATCTACGAAGTGCCGCTGATGATGGAACAGGAAGGTTTGGCGGAACAAACGCTCAATTTGTTGCAACTCGAACATCGCCAGCCAGATTTGCATCAGTGGCAAACTTTAGTCAACAGGCTTTACAGTCCCAATCACAAAATTGATATTGCTTTAGTTGGCAAATACGTGCGGTTGAACGATGCTTATCTTTCGGTGGTCGAAGCTTTGCGGCACGCGGCAATTGCGATCGGCTGCGACCTGAATTTACACTGGATTAACTCAGAAGATTTAGAATCGGGAAACCTCGATAATTATCTCAAAGGTATCAACGGCATTGTTGTACCGGGAGGTTTTGGGGTTCGGGGAGTTGACGGCAAAATAGCGGCGATCGAATATGCTAAACACCACAAAATTCCATTTTTGGGATTGTGTTTGGGGATGCAGTGTGCTGTGATTGAATGGGCGCGCAACATCGCTCAACTAGAGGATGCCAACAGCGCTGAATTTAACCCAGATACAGCAAATCCGGTAATTAATTTATTGCCAGAACAGCAAGATGTAGTCGATTTGGGCGGTACAATGCGACTGGGTTTGTATCCGTGCCGTGTCAACCCAGACACGCTAGCTTTCAAACTTTATCAGAAAGAAGTGATTTACGAGCGGCACCGCCATCGGTACGAATTTAACAACGCCTACCGCAATCTTTTCTTAGAATCAGGTTATGCAGTGTCCGGTACATCTCCAGACGGCCGATTGGTAGAAATGATCGAATTTCCCAACCATCCCTTTTTCATAGCCTGCCAATTTCACCCCGAATTCCAATCTCGACCTAGCACCCCCCACCCCTTGTTTCAAGGGTTTATCCAGGCCGCTAGCATCCAGGGAAAGCAGGATGTTTTAGAAGATGAGGATCGCGACTTGGTGGCCGAGAAAGTTGCAGCAAACTGATCTCATATCATGTGCGATCGATTAGTTCTGATATATTAGATGTCTGTAGGGGCGGTTCAGAGTACACAATATTCAAATCGCCCCGGCAATCGACATTACAAAACCCGCCCAACAGACCAATAGGATTTGATAGGGGTTGCACTTATCGGACTAGATATCGGGCAGCATTCTCAACGAGTGAAAAACCTCCCCCCCAACCCCTATGCTAGGGCTGGGGGGCTAGTACCACAAGGGAGAAGGCAGAAGGTAAAAATGCAATACGGTTCAGTTAAGCTCGATCCCCTGGCGCCTAGGGCGGGCACAGGGGCACCGCCCCTACAAAGGGGAGTAGGGGGTGGGACAAGAACTTACTCTTGCGTCCCCCTTGGGAAGGGGGATTTAGGGGGATCTCGCCCGGAATAAATAGTTTTAACCCAAGCGTATTGGGTAAAAATGCTGATATTTTTACTTAACTTTTTAGCTTGGATTTCAATGGTGATACCAGTAAAAAAAAATGTAACTTTAGGCAACTTCCCAACCCCGATAGTCATCAGTCATGCCCAATCTAAAATCTAAAATCTAAAATCTAAAATGGTATGAGTTGTCAAACTATCCTAAAATACCAGGAAACACAGGTTTGAGGAGGCTTTGTGGCTTATTGGAGCAAAATTACTTATGAGAAAAGTACATACATAATTGACCTTGACACTATTAGTGCTTTTTCTAGCGAACTGGATAACAAGCGTCTCACCTTTTGGCTGCCTAATAGCAGTCAGCCGATTATCCTCAATCCCCAAGGCAATTCTGAGGCTTACAAGCAAGTTCTCGATTACCTCAAAAAAACCATCGATCGCAATTCGAGAGGTTCGTGGATTAAAATTCATTATGACCGCAAAGAATTTGCGATCGATATGAGTCGAATTAGCTCTTTTGCTTGCGAACAGAACGGTCGGCTAAGCTTTTGCCTGCCGGACAGCGCAACTAATATTATTATCCTGCGCCAAAACAACCCGGAAACTTATCAAGAAATTCAGGACTACATTAAAAATACCACTGGACAATCTCTGCCATGAAGCAGTCATTAGTCATTAGTTGTTAGTCATTAGTCATTAGTCGTTAGTTGTTAGTCATTAGTCATTAGTCATTAGTCATTAGTCATTAGTTATAAGTATGAACAATGAAGGAGGAAGGAAGACTATTTTTAGTAAATCCTAACATTCATTTTATTTTTTTTTGGGGTAAGGTGCTTAGGTTGCACCCTAAGTTTAGATATGAAAAAAGCGCAATAAACTGCGCTGCTTTTTGAAATTTTAACTATTGAACAAGCTGCCAAGCTAATTTTGCTGCCCCTACAATGCCTGCTTGATTGCCCAATTCAGCCACCAATAACTGTAAATCCTCGCGAGAACTCGGCAGTACACGTTGCTCAATTTCTTGTCGAACCTTCGGCAAGAAAAATTCTGCACCTGCACTAATTCCACCGCCGATAATAATAGCTTCCGGCGTCAAAATATAAATGAGACTTGCCAAACCGATACCCAGATAGCGCCCGTAATTTTGCCAAAATTCTAAAGCTTTGGCATCTTCCGACTTAGCTAGATTTGCTAATTCTAGCGGTTCCAAACCCGTTTCGCGGCGAATTGCTTGCACCGAAACGTACTGTTCTAAAGAACCGCGATTGCCGCTGTTGCACTCCGGGCCGTCGGGATTTATAGTAATCAATCCTAGTTCTCCGGCCGCGCCTTGATGACCTACAAATAGTTTGCCGTCTAGGATAACTGCACCGCCGACTCCTGTACCTAAAGTTATTAAAATTAGGTCTTTAAAGTGCCTTCCTGCGCCCAACCAAGCTTCTCCCAATCCGGCACAGTTGGCATCATTTGCTAATATTGTCGGCAGTCCGGTTTTAGCTTCCAACCAGTCAGCGAGGGGGACGTTATGCCAGTTTTTGAGGTTAATTGCTACTCTGGCTATGCGGCCGGCGGCGTCTGCAGGGCCTGGAGTGCCGATGCCGATCGCACTTACAGCATTTTCCACCGGATTCAGTTGTAAAATAGCATCGGTCATCGCAGCTAAAACGGCTTCTGGCGTTGCCGGTTGAGGAGTTGGAACAGTTAAGGATTGGTGACAAATGCCGTCTTCGCTAAATCTGCCGAGTTTAATTGCGGTTCCGCCTAAGTCAATGCCGATTACTTGTGTCATTCGATTTGAGTTTTGGATGCAAGGATTTGGGATTAATCCTCATAGGATAAACATATTTTAAGGTGCGGACTGTACACATTACCAAGTAAGTTTGTAGTGATAATTTAAATCCTCCAACTTCTATTTTAGTCTATAATACTTAGCGACAAAAAATGGGTTAATTATTAATACTATCATACCGATCGCAATTCCTAGCAAAAATTATGGATACCAGCGAGTTCGCCTATTTAATTTCGCCTAACTTACGTTGCGCTACCTCTCGGTTGTGCAAAGCATCGTGATAGTCTGGTTGGAGAGCAATTGCCTGGGTATAAGATGCGATCGCATCTTCAAATCTTCCTAAATTATACTGCTCATTCCCCCGATCGCACCACGCTTTCGCCTCTACATTAACTTCCGATTCTGCCTCCGCAGCTTCTGCGCCTTTGCGGTTCACTGTCCCAGAAAAACCCAAACCATCCCCAACAAACACCGCCTCAATCACCCTCCCCTTTGTCTCCTCCTCCTCAACCTCCGGCAGCGGAAACCGTGTCAATATCTCCCGCCCAATTTGCCTCGCCACCTCTGACAATTCCCCGCTGCCAATTCTACCTAACAAAACCAGCCGCTGCGCCAATTCCTGAAGCGATGCCACCGCATCCGTAGGGGCGGTGCCCCCGTACCCGCCCTGCTGGTTTTCCCCCTCTAACAATCGAGTCCCAAACCGTCGCAGCCAAGCAGCCAATTCACCATCTTTAAGGCGTTTTGCGATTAAGAATCCCGCTACATCTCCTCGACTCCAGCCGACATTCACCCCTTCCAGGATTTCCATGAATTTCGACTCGTATTCCGCGTCAGTTTGGGTGGGGCGGGGCGCAGGTGGTGGCGGCGGTGGTGGGGGTGCGGTTCCTAATAGGCGCTGGATGAGTCGTTTGAGGAATTGCCAAATTTTGTTTAGCATTTGTGGGGATGGGTTGGGTTGTTTCTATTTTATACGAATGCGGACAGGTTTGTCGGTATCTGCGATGGGAAAGGGGCGGGTGTTTGAGTATCTGGGATGGGTGGGTGCGGGTTGATGAATTATGCTATTTGATGATATAAATTTCGGCTAACCCGCCCTACCAATTTTGCTATTTTAGATGTATTATTTTATTATCAAATACCGTAGGGGCGGGTTCGCCCACAATCTATAATTCCCATCCCAAATATTGATAAACCCGCCCCTACCCAACCAACTAACCCATATTACCAAATACCTAGATAGAGTGAATATCGAAGAAACCGGGTTTTTTCCTAATCTGCGGATTATCGCGAATATTTTTTGTAAAAACCCGGTTTCTGGCCACTCGCTTTGTTCCTACTTTAAAAGCGGATAATACAGTTCTCCTGTTGAGTTGATATAACCGGCCCGATCGCCCGCTAAATCCCCCGTTCCCATAAATACGTCAACTCTCCCCGCGCCTTTGATTGCGCCGCCAGTATCCTGATCCAAAACGTACCGATTCACGGCATTTTGTTCGAGTTGTCCCGCCCCATTCGGATAAGGGAGTTTTGTACTAATTAATGCTAGTGCGCCGGGGGGCATTAAAGCTTTGTCGGTGGCGATCGACCTTTCGGCAGTTACTGGCACTCCAATGCTTCCTGTGGCTGGAGCTCCATTACTATCCCGGAAGAATACAAAGCTTTCATTTTTCGGCAAATATTTGTTCATATCTGCGGGAAAGTTGGTAAAATATTCCCTTAGTTTCGGCAAAGTTAACTCTTCTAAAGTAAACTTTCCGTCTTTAACTAATTCTCGTCCGACTCCTGTATAACTGTGACTGGTTTTGCCTGCAAAACCGACGGTCATCTCGCTACCATCTGTTAGTTGCAATCTCGCAGAACCTTGGACGTGCACGAGAAATGCTTGGAATCGATCGCGCAACCAAACTAATTCTAATCCTCGCAGCAATCCTTTACTTGCCTGCAAAGCATCTGCGCCTTCTAATTGCAATCTTGTCGGGTGAGGTTTCGGCCAAGATGCCATGTTTGGCGGCATCCGGTACAGGGGATAACGGTATTCGGAATTCGGCGTCCGAGATGCTGCGTAAGTCGGCTCGAAATAACCTGTAAATGCTACTGTTCCTTTGCCGTCTTTGCCCGTGGATTTGTAAAATACAAATTCGCGCTTGACAGATTCCTGAAGTTGTGCTGGGGTTGTGGAACTGACAACTAATTGGCGGAATCGATCGAGGGAACGGCGGACTCGATCGCGCGTAACTCCTGCGACTGGATAGCGGCTGTAAGCAGTGGCTGCGGCCGATGTATTGAGATAGCGGAGGCTGTGGTCGATCGACCTTAACAGCAATTCTTTATCGCCCGGTTTGCCATTTTCGCCCCAGATTTGAGCGTCAAAGGCGATCGACTCCAATTCACTCGCTTGCAATTGATTTATACTAATTGGTTGCAGCGATGGAACTGCAACGGCGGGCACCGAAAAAGCGATCGCCAAAACGCAACAGGCGATCGCCAATAGCTGATAGCGAAAAATCTTGCTCAATTTCCAATTTTCCCTACTCAATTGATGATTTTCCTTATTCATTGTATCGTTCGACGCTAGAAGTAAATATCGGTTCTACGCGAATTGCGAGAACGCTGGTAGGCCGAACTACCATGTATTCGCCTTGAATATTTTTGATCGGGACGTTAAGAAATTCTCTTGAATCTTGTTTCGGCACCAGCGTACTGCTGTACCATTTTTGAAAATCTTGCAGGGTTGCGAAACGCACTTCTTCGCGGTGCCCGCCCTCAAGCAGCAGGTGCACGGAATATTCGCTGGGAGTTCTAGGCATAGGAGATGGGGAGAGTTGTTGGAGGACAATTTAAAATCTAAAATCTAAAATTGATGTGGCTGCCCTCAAGCAGCAGGTGCACGGAATATTCGCACTTGTGTTCTAGGCATATCTGTATTTTAGATTTTTGATTTTAAGCTTTTGGAACGATTCCATATTTTACCTCTTCCTCGGCGCATTCCCTCATTTAGTAGGTTGGATTGAGGGAGGGGGAGAGACTGGGAGAAGGAGAGAGTGGGAGAGGGGGAGAGTGGGAAAAGGGGAGGGTGGGAGAGACCGGAGAGTTGTTGCAGGAAAATCTCAATCTAAAATCTAAAATCGATAAAGTTGTTGCAGGAAAACCCCAATCTAAAATCTAAAATCTAAAATCGCGCAATCGATTGACGGCGGCCCCCATCTGCGGCTACGCTGTGAAATTAAGGTTGCTTTGCTTGCAGAGGAAGCGGCCCGCGTCGCCCAAAAATCTAGTTGCACTGCCCAAAGCTGTTACCAGCAGCAATGGACAGCTACCGCCAAACTGAGTAAGCAGTATGGAGGCTGATTGAGAATTCTAACATTCTCTGTAGCCGCCCTGCTCTGTGTTAACGTGCGGGGCGGCTGGGTTTTTGGGTTTTCCTAGAAAACCAAAAACCAGGAGATCATATTATGTCACAGGAATTCGTGCCTGACGATAACTTTTCCGCGCGTCCAAATGACGACTCAGCAGTATCCGAACAGGAAGTCGTGCGGATAACGGTTGTCGGTTCCCGCGCCGCCGTGTTAGAAACCATCCACACCTTGTACCGACTGGGATTTGCCGCCGTCGGGGATTGGAGTCCGCCCCAGCGAGGCGCACAGCCGGGACAAGTTATAAGCGTACTCATTCGCCGATCGCGCAAAGCCTAAAAATAGGGTGAAATACGGTAGGGAAACCGTGTCTTTCGTTGTGTCAACAATCGCCTGAAACCATTGATAAATCTAGGTTTTAGCTAAGTCTAGATCCCCCTAAATCCCCCTGATTGTTGGGGAGTAGGGGTTGACTTTGAGAAGACTCTTGTCCCCCCCTTCTTAAGGGGAGTAGGGGTTGGCTAGGGGGGATCTAGATTTAATACTCAAACAACAGTCTGTGATTGGGTTTGACGTTAAGTTGACACCAATGGCTTCTTGGAGTGTCCCTACAATGATTAATCTGGCGGAATAAATGGATTGTGTATTTTAGAACACGATTTGACCGCAACACTTAAAATAGTCTTGATTTACCGATCGACTGCACCCTTTTCTCATCAATATTTCTGGTTAGCTGGGGGTGTCTGTGGGCCGGAGTTGCTAGGTTCTGCTTCCAAAAGGCTGAGAATGGTGCACAATTTCAAATTAACAACAAAACTTGCACTTTTTTGAGTAAGCTTTTGGGGGAACAGCTTAGAAAGCCTGTTTCTAAGACTGATGCAAAATATCAAATTAATCCTCAACCTTGTCCAATTACTAATTACGAACCTATGCCCCGTCGTCAAGACTTAAAAAAGATTCTTCTCATTGGTTCCGGCCCAATTGTTATCGGTCAAGCGTGCGAATTTGACTATTCAGGGACACAAGCTTGCAAAGCTTTGCGAGAAGAAGGTTTTGAAGTAGTGTTGGTGAATTCCAACCCGGCAACGATTATGACCGATCCGGAAACTGCCGATCGCATTTACATCGAACCTCTAACGCCGGCCATCCTCGAACAAATCATCGCTAAAGAAAGACCTCAAGCAATTTTACCGACTATGGGCGGTCAAACGGCGCTAAATTTAGCAGTTGCCGTCGCTAAAAATGGCGTTTTAGAAAAATACAACGTCGAGTTGATTGGTGCTAAATTGCCAGCAATTGAAATGGCAGAAGATCGGCTATTATTTAAGGAAGCGATGGCGCGAATTGGTGTCGCCGTTTGCCCTTCGGGAATTGCCAACACTCTCGACGAAGCCAAAGCCATTGGTCACCAAATCGGCAGTTATCCGTTAATTATTCGTCCTGCTTTTACAATGGGCGGCACGGGAGGCGGCATTTCTTACAATCAAGAAGAGTTTGAAGAAATGGCACAAGGCGGGATTGATGCCAGTCCAGTATCCCAAATTTTGATCGAACAATCTTTGATTGGTTGGAAAGAGTACGAACTCGAAGTAATGCGAGATTTGGCAGATAATGTAGTGATTATTTGTTCGATCGAGAATCTCGACCCGATGGGCGTCCACACCGGCGATTCGATCACCGTCGCCCCGGCGCAAACTCTCACAGACAAAGAATATCAGCGCCTGCGAGATGCTTCGGTGAAAATTATTCGCGAAATCGGAGTTGAAACCGGCGGTTCCAACATTCAATTTGCCGTCAATCCAGTCAACGGAGATTTCATCGTTATTGAAATGAACCCTAGGGTTTCCCGTTCCTCCGCCTTGGCCTCGAAAGCAACTGGTTTCCCTATTGCCAAAATGGCGGCAAAATTAGCGGTAGGTTACAGCCTAGACGAAATTTCCAACGATATCACCAAGAAAACTCCGGCGTCTTTTGAGCCGACAATTGACTACGTGGTGACGAAGATTCCCCGATTTGCCTTTGAAAAGTTCCCCGGTTCCGAACCGACTCTGACAACGCAAATGAAGTCAGTTGGGGAGGTAATGGCGATCGGGCGCAGCTTCAACGAATCCTTCCAAAAAGCCCTGCGGGGATTGGAAACAGGCCGCGCGGGTTTCGGCTGCGACAAACCGGAAAAGTTGCCGAGTTTGGAACAAATTCGCGCCGGATTGCGGACGCCAAATCCCGATCGCATTTTTACAGTTCGCCACGCGATGATGATGGGAATGTCGGTGGAAGATATCTTCGAGTTTACAGGAATCGATCCTTGGTTTTTGGATAAAATGCAGGAATTGCTGGAAACTGAGAAGTTCTTGAAACGAACGCGGTTGGAACAGTTGACAAAAGAGACAATGTTTGAAGTAAAGCAGTTGGGTTTTAGCGATCGCCAAATTGCTTACGCCACCAAAACATCGGAAGATCAAGTTCGCGCTTACCGCAAACAGTTAGGCGTCATTCCGATTTACAAAACAGTCGATACCTGTGCCGCTGAATTTGAAGCGTTTACACCGTATTATTATTCCACCTACGAAGCGGGTGCGGCTATTTGGGAATTGGGCGATGAAGAAAAGAAAGTTTCGCCTGTGGGCCACAGTCTCGCGCCGGAGTCGGAAGTTTTGCCTTCTACCAAGCGAAAAGTGATGATTTTAGGTGGCGGGCCCAACCGGATCGGACAGGGAATTGAGTTTGATTACTGCTGTTGTCACGCTTCCTATTCCCTAGGAGAAGATGGCTTTGAGACAATTATGGTCAACTCAAACCCGGAAACGGTTTCGACGGATTACGATACGAGCGATCGCCTGTATTTTGAACCGCTAACAAAAGAAGATGTTCTCAACATCATCGAAGCCGAAAATCCAGAGGGAATAATTATTCAGTTTGGCGGACAAACCCCACTGAAATTAGCGCTTCCTTTACAAAAAGCCCTCGAAAATCACCCCGATGTACAAACAAAAATTTGGGGTACTTCGCCGGATTCCATTGATACTGCTGAAGACAGGGAGCGATTTGAAAAGATTCTGCGCGAGTTGGATATTCAGCAAGCTGCTAACGGTTTGGCCCGTAGTTTTGAGGATGCTTTAATAGTAGCTCAACGCATAGGTTATCCGGTAGTGGTGCGACCGAGTTACGTATTAGGCGGCCGAGCCATGGAAATTGTTTATTCCGATACGGAATTGGAACGTTACATGACCTATGCCGTGCTGGTAGAACCCGATCATCCGATTTTAATTGATAAGTTTTTGGAGAATGCGATCGAGGTTGATGTCGATGCGATCGCCGATGTTACTGGCAATGTGACGATCGGCGGTATTATGGAGCACATTGAGGAAGCGGGAATCCACTCCGGCGACTCTGCTTGTTCTATCCCTTACCAAACACTTTCTGATGCAGCTTTGGTAACAATCCGTCGCTGGACTGTAGAATTAGCAAAATCCCTGAAAGTAATCGGGTTGATGAATATTCAATTTGCCGTTCAAGGGGAAGAAGTTTTCATTTTGGAAGCTAACCCGCGCGCTTCTCGAACAGTGCCTTTTGTCTCCAAGGCGATCGGAGTTCCCTTAGCAAAAATGGCCTCGCGAGTCATGTCTGGCAAAACTCTAGAAGCTTTGGGTTTTACTGAAGAGATTATACCCACTCATGTTTCGGTAAAAGAAGCTGTATTGCCCTTTGCTAAGTTCCCAGGAACTGATACCTTGTTAGGGCCAGAAATGCGATCGACCGGCGAAGTCATGGGAATTGACACCGATTTTGGTAAAGCATTTGCCAAAGCTCAATTAGGTGCTGGACAAATGATGCCGCTGTTTGGAACCGTGTTGGTTTCGATGCGCGATCGGGACAAACTAGCAGTTGTACCCGTTGTCAAGGAATTCTTAGAATTGGGTTTCCGAGTAGTCGCAACTCACGGGACACGCAAAGTTTTGCGAGAGCAAGGTTTAGAGGTAGATTTGGAATTGAAACTGCACGAAGGGCGGCCGAATTTGTTGGATTCGATCAAAAATGAGAAAATTCAACTAATTATCACCACACCTTCCGGCGAAGAATCCCGGGCCGACGGAATCTTTATCCGCCGCACAGCTTTGACTTACAAAATCCCGATTATTACCACAATAGCCGGTGCCAAAGCGACAGCAGCGGGAATTCGATCGCTCAAATCTCACCCGATGGAAGTAAAAGCAATTCAAGACTATTACCCGCAAGCCTAGACTGGGAAACACTCAAAGGTAGGGTGTGCAGGGCGCACTATTAGTGTCAACTGAAGCTTTTAGTCCGCCAGTCCTCCGGCTCACCCGGCAGTCCGCCAGGGAATGAATTCCCTGTCTGATAGCGAAAGTCCTCTCAAAGAGGACTGAAGAACTCATTAGTCTTCATAGCGAGGACTTTCGCTTTGAGGCTGTTGTTTCAAACCCTGCCGGACTGAGGGTTTAACGTTAAGTTCACACCAATGACCGCGCACCTTACCCTAAACATAAGGTGCGCGTCACCAAAACCTAATCTGCATCGGAATCCAAAACTCCGCTAGACAGCATCAACCTCGGCCAAACTAACAAGAAAAAGCCCATCCAAGCTAATAAAGGAATCGCGACTAAAACCGTTATCCAAACAGTTTTTAATAAAAACCAACTACCGCTAATCAGGCTAGTACCAGTTAAAAGAATCGACCAAGGCTGACACCACCAAGGTTTGTAACTCCAAGGACTAATAGCTTTTTGATTAGAAAGTTTATTATCAGAAATAGATTTCATATTTTTAGTAATTTTTTAGGGATAATAGTCTGGGTAGCTGGATTAACCGAAGTTAAACATTCATCACATCTTCTGCTGTCAGCGTTAATTCGGGAAAAGTCCGCGACACAATTCGTTCGCTGCCTTTAAACGCGCTTCTTTGATAATTGCCATCTGCATCCAAAAGGTGAACCAATACAGTTGGAATTTTGGGATTTCCCAGAAATTCCCTGCTGCCAATTGCTAAATAATCGACAATCCAATACTCAGGAATTCCGAGGCGCCGATATTCGTCCAATTTGTCTATATAATCGTCCTCCCAATTTGTTGATGTTACTTCCACTGCCAGTTGAATTGGTTCCCGCATTGCAGCATAAGCAGAACGGTTCGATCGCCACAAATCGCGATCGATGACGCTGACATCCGGTCTCCGCCCTTGTTCGATGCCGGCTTTACTTACAGTTCTGATAACGGCTGTAGTGTTGACTACATAATTCAAATTTAGTCGCCGGATTTCATCGTTGAAGCCAAATAACAGGAAATTAGCAACATCATCATGATTTCTTGTGGAATTCATCTCTACTATTTCTCCATTTACCAGTTCATAACGTCCATCTTCTGGACATTCTACAAGGAATTGGTCAAAGGTTAATTGCTGTGTGACTGTTGCAATCATAAGATTTATCCTTATTTTGCAGTAATACTATTAGCCTATATTACCACAGGCAGGAAGAATTTTGTTTTTTTGACGGCAGACATCCAATTCTAAAATCTAAAATATACAATCAAAAATCAAAAATCGATTCACGTAAATGGTAAAATACGATCGCCAGCGGGCAGATTGAGTTAAATATGTCACCTACTTGCTAGGGTAGAAAGTAACAAACCTAGAAATCGAGCCACTCCCAGGTCAACCCCGAACCATGAGACTAGACGAAGCCGTAGAATTTGCCGAAAACCCAGAGCCGCGCTGTCCCTGCGTCCTCCTGCTGGACACCTCCGGCTCCATGCAAGGCGCACCCATAGATGCCTTGAATGAGGGGCTGGAAATTTTTAGGAATGACCTAATTAAAGACGAACTAGCTAAAAAGCGAGTCGAAGTCGCGATTATTTCATTTGACAATCAAATCAAAATCGTGCAAGACTTCGTTACCGCCGACCAGTTCGAGACGCCACTGCTGACAGCTCAAGGACAAACCCACATGGGCGCCGGCATTCAGCTAGCATTAGATACCATTGCGGCCCGCAAATCGGAATACCGCAACAACGGCATTACCTACTACCGCCCGTGGGTATTTATGATTACTGACGGCGAACCTCAAGGTGAATCCGACGATGTTGTGGAAATAGCAGCACAGCGGATTAAAGAGGAAGAAATTAACAAGCGCGTGGCATTTTTTGCAGTCGGAGTGGAAGGTGCTAATATTCCTCGTCTCGCGCAAATTGTCGAGCGCACGCCTGTAAAATTGAGAGGATTAGACTTTAGAGAGATGTTCATCTGGCTGTCGGCTAGTATGCAGAGAGTTTCTCACTCAAAAATTGATGAACAAGTAGCACTGCCCCCACCCGGATGGGGAACTGTTTAGTTATTAGTCATTGGTCATTGGTCATTGGTCATTGGTCATTGGTCATTGGTCATTGGTCATTAGTATGTGACAAGCGGTAATGTGTGGTGTACATCGCCCTACCAAATTAGTAAAGTGTGGTGTGCATCGCCCTACCTAATTAGGGATAAATAAACCCGTCCAGACTTTGCATAGTTGTGAATTTACGAAGTTTTGAGTTAAAGAGTTATTAATGCAGAATTCATCCTTTAATTGGCAAGTTGTAGCGGCATCGGTGATAGGTACGAGCCACGAAAAACGATCGCAGCCTTGTCAAGATGCCCACTGCTGGCGTCTCTTGCCAAACGGTGTTTTAGCGGCAGCGGTTGCCGATGGTGCGGGCTCGGCAGCACTCGCAGAAGTTGGGGCAAAAATTGCTGTGGAAGCGGTTGTCGAAACGATTTGCCAGCAACAGGAAAGGCTGCCTCAAAATGACGATGAATGGCAGGTATTCTTGACAGCATCACTGCAAGTTGCGCGGGCGCAGGTGGAAGCAGAAGCGGCAGTGCGGGAAGTGGCTGCGAGAGATTTAGCCTGCACTTTAATTGCTGTTGTTGCTACGCCGGAATTAATCGCCGTTGCTCAAATCGGCGACGGTGCGGCGGTAGCAGGTGATAGTGCAGGAAATGCGATCGCCCTGACTGTACCCCCCTGCGGCGAATACATCAACGAAACTATCTTTTTGATTTCGCCGAATGCAATTGAAACAGCGCAATTTCAGGTACTTCGGGAAAAACTGCGGCACTTGGCGGTGTTTTCCGACGGCTTGCAAATGCTAGCCCTCAAAATCCCAGAAGGCACGCCGCACAAGCCGTTTTTTGCGCCTTTGTTTCGGTTTTCGGGCGAGTGGAAAGAAGAAGAAGATGCGAAACAGCAGTTAGAGTCATTTTTGCGATCGCCCCGCGTTTCCGAACGCACCGATGATGACTTAACATTATTGCTAGCAACTTTTTCGAGTTCGGAGGCACAGGACAATTAAAAATAAACATTTTGCCACAGCCAATACCCATCTGGGTGAATTGGCGTCGATCTGCGGTTAAAAATTTCCGATTCTGAATTTTGCAACAAGTCTAATGCGTTCAACCTCATCAGCGGTGAAAATTTGGCGCGGTTCTATAATAAAATCGAGGTGTCAACAATTCTGCTTTAGTCTGTACAGTAGGTCGTCGTTTGCAAGCACAAGAGATTAAGGATAAGCTCAACTCCCTAATTAGCGCCGCAGATCCAATAGATCCGAGTTTGGCGAGAAGATTGGATGAAATCAATCGCTGGGTGAAAGATGTTAAACCCGGTTCGCTAACTGCTAAAAAATTTGTGATGGCTTTTTTGCTGCAGCTTATCCGAGATTCTCAGGTTTGGCTGGCAGTTCAATCTCTACCTTCGGAAAGAGAACAGCAAGCCGCGTTTGAGTTAATGACGCCGGGGGAAAGGTATTGGTACAGCTATCTATTTCCTAAATGGCTGAGCGAAAACGATCGCAAATTTTACATCTGGAAACAAAAACTCAAGGCCGGCCAATTCGATCCGGGTGATGATATCGTGATTCGTGCGATCGCAGCCCGAATAGTCGATCGCCAAGGCACTGTTTTGTATCGATATGTTGCAGATCTTTCTATGGCAACCGATTCGATCGTTAGTAGCCGCCAACAGCAGCCCCTCTGCATTCAAGTCACAACTCTTTCGGATGAATTCTCTGAACAAAAATATCATAATTGGCAACAAACTCTTCAAGATTGGGGGATTGACAGAGGATTATTTTTAAGTTATGATAAAAACGATGCAAATTTCCTGAATCAGTTAGTTAATATAGCATTATATAATAGTGATAATTTGCCCGCAGGTCGTTACCTCAAGTTCCCGTAAATCAAGCATATCTGCTGCTGAGAATAGTTCGACTGCTCCAAACTCTGTGAAAAAAAATTTGACTAACTCACATATTGCACAATTTTCGAGAAGGGCAACAGCCTAGTCCCCAGACAGATTCTGGAAAAGGGAAAACAGAGCAAGATTTTTCCTCCCCTTTTCTGTCTCCGGGAGGGGTTTGCCAGACACAGGCAAGAGGTGCTTGATACGAAGGCTAAGCAATGGGAACATTTACCGCAGCAATCAATCGGGTGAAATAACTAGCAAGTCTGCCTAAATTGAATTGAGATTTGATTTAATTGCGGTGAAATTGTTGGAAATAAAATCTAATTACATCAAAATCAAATACTATGACAGTACAAGGTACACATACCGTTGAAAATAACTTGCAAAAAGTCTGGGAAGAACTGGAAGCAGCCAGAAAAATGCAGGATGAATGGATGAATTACGGGGTAGATTTTGTGGATTTGTATGTGGAAGACGCGGGCGGTGATTGGTTGGAAAAGTGGGGAAAATGTGAAGAAGAATTAGAGCTAATAAAAAATAAAAAGGTAGATATTGAAGCAGTCAAAGCAGCGATCGACCTTTCCAGCTTTCAGCAGACAAAACTGCTGGAAATTGCCTTAAATTGCCGTTCCTCTACCAGCTATTACTCCGATCGCCCGGAGGAGTCTCCCGCTTGGCAAGAGGTTAAGTACAAACGCCTGTCACTCCTAGGAGGAGCGATTTTCGGTGCTATTGTTACCGATTACCTCTACCGCGAATATCCCGAACTAGATCCCGATGCTATCTCAACCTTAAAAGCTCGTTTAGCAGAACCCAAAAAACTTGCGGATTTTGCACAAAATCTGAAATTCAACGAACTCAGTTGGCGCGTATGGAATGGGAGAGAAACAGAAGAAAGCGATCGCAATAGAGTTTTTTCGGAGACTTGTGAAGCTTTGTTTGGCGCGATTTACTTAGAATTCGATCGCGATTTTTTTCGTGCAGAAAACTGGCTGATTCAGCACTTGATTGAACCAAATGTTTGCCAGCATGGGGAGATAACTCAGCGGCGACAAACAGGGCCAGAAAACGAGGTGAAACGCCGGGAAATCCTGGGGGCGGATATTCTAGATGCGATCGCGATCGACTATTTGTACAACCGCTTTCCCGAACGCAACGCCAGCCAGCTAACTCGCTGGAAAAATATGTTAGTCGCCAAAGAGATTTTCCCCAAAGACTTTAAGGCAAAACTAGGCAGTCAGTACCTGGAGTTGAGAAGCAATTTCTCGCGTACCCGCGACTGGTTGGTGGATAACTTTATCCAAACCGCAGTTGACGAACTGGAAGAGGAAACAGGCGATCGACTGAAATAAAATCAAATTGTCAAAAAAATTGGGGAAACAGCAATGGTTACACAACTGCAATCTCCCGAAAAATCAAATATCATCTACCCCGACGATAACGGCGAACCGATGTCAAACAATACGGATCAGTTTCGATTAATTGTTTGGATTAAAGAAAACTTAGAATTGCTGTTTGCCGACGATCCAAATGTTTTTGTAGCAGGTGACTTGCTTTGGTATCCGGTGGAAGGCAATAACAAACTGTCTCAAGCACCAGATGTAATGGCAGTTTTTGGCATCCCCAAAGGATATCGAGGTTCCTATCAACAGTGGTATGAAAATGATATTGCGCCACAAGTCGCATTTGAAATTTGGTCGCGGGGAAATCGTCTGACTCCGATGATGCAAAAATTTCAATTTTACGAACGCTATGGTGTGGAAGAATACTATTTGTACGATCCCGAAAAATTGGAACTGATAGGATGGTTGCGGGCTGAGGGAAAATTAGAACCGATCGAACAAATTGATGGTTGGGTAAGTCCGAGACTGGGAGTGCGGTTTCAATTATCAGAAACAGGACTCGAAATGTTCGGGCCCTCTGGAGAACCGTTTAGAAGTTTTGTGGAACTCGATCGACAGATCCAGCAAGCTGAGGCGCGGGCCGAACAAGAACAGATCCGGGCCGAACAGGCAGAAATGCTGCTGGAACAAGAACGATCGCGATCGCAAGCTTTGGAAGCAAGACTCCGAGAAATGGGCATCGATCCCAATCAATTGTAAGCACAACTGCAAAATTGAACTATTGTGGAACAGGCCCTCCTAGCCTGTTGCTGAGTTTTCCAGGACGGGCTCTCCTGCCCAATCCCTACTCCCCACAATAAAATTGAACTATTGTGGAACAGGCCCTCTTAGCCTGTTGCTGAGTTTTCCAGGGCGGGCTCTCCTGCCCAATCCACAATAAAATAGAATTATCGTGGAACAGGCCCTCGTAGCCTGTTGCTGAATTTTCCAGGGCGGGCTCTCCTGCCCAACCCCTACTCCCCACAATAAAATAGAATTACGGATTTATCAGTGGGGTAGCTTTCTTTAATCTAAAATCCAAAATCTCAAATCTAAAATCGATTGATGCCCCCATACCCTAAGCGAATTCTATGCAGTTGCAGCGCCAATTTAGCGGACAACTGATTGCGATCGACACCAAAAACGCGATCGCCAGTGGGGGTGAAGGTCGCATCTACCCGATCGCCCAAGACTCGTCCCTTGTAGCAAAAATCTACCACAAACCGACAGACGAAGACGGCGACAAACTCACAGTCATGTTCAGTATGCCGCCGGATGCGCCGATCGCGGAACCCGGGCACGCTTCCATTGCTTGGCCGATCGATTTGCTGCATACTGTCGGCGGGCGCGAAAAAATCGTCGGTTTTGTGATGCCACGCGTCAACAAAGTGATGCCGGTACACACTTTCTACACTCCCAAAACCAGGCGCGAACAAAAACCGCTATTTAGCTATCTTTACCTCCACCGTACCGCCAGAAACCTCGCCTCGGCTGTAAATGCCCTCCACGTCAGGGGTTACGTCATCGGCGATGTAAACGAGTCGAACATTCTCGTGACGGATACGGCGCTGGTAACGCTGGTGGACACGGATTCGTTTCAAGTCCGCGATCCTTATACGGGTTACGTTTATCGGTGTCCCGTGGGGAAACCGGAGTTTACGCCGCCGGAGTTGCAGGGGCAGACTTTCCGCGATATCGATCGATCTCCAGAGCACGATTTGTTCGGTTTAGCGGTATTAATTTTTCAATTGCTGATGGAAGGTACGCATCCGTTTGCGGGAGTTTATCTCGGTAGCGATGAACCGCCGTCTTTGGAAGCGAGAATTCGATCGGGCCATTTCCCCACAGGTACGAAGCGGATTCCCTACCGCCCGATGCCCGCTGCGCCTCCTTTTGAGATGCTGCATCCCCGGCTGCGGCAACTGTTTATCCGCTGTTTTGAGGAAGGGCACGGCAATCCGGCGGCGCGCCCGGATGCGAAAACTTGGGTGAATGCGATTCGGGAAGCGGAAGATGCTTTGGTAACTTGCAGCAAAAACAGTCAGCATAAGTACGGAAATCATCTCAGTCGGTGTCCTTGGTGCGATCGGGCAAAACTCCTCAAAGGGCGCGATCCGTTTCCTTCGCGGCAAGCAATCAGCCACGGATTGCACTTGCAGCCCGCGAAAACCAAGCGTAAAAAGCCCCAACCACCGCCTGTCGTGCCCAAGCCCGCAGTGCGTCGGCAACAGCCCGCCACGGGCCTGTCGCGCCCCATGGGCCAGTACGCAGTGCCGTTGCTACCGATGCCAATGTCTTCTCGGAGTCGGACTCCTGCGCCTCAGCTTCCGGTGGGCAAGTTTGAGCGCATTTTTCAGGATGCTGCTTGGGGAGGTGTTTGGGGTAGTTTGTGTTTGGCGGCGATCGGGGGGATTTATTCGGCAATAGCTGAGGGCGGCAGTGCTATTTTGGGGGCGATTTTTGTTGGTTCGATTTGGGGCTGTTTTTTTGGGGTGATGTGGGGGGTTTTTACTTTGTCGCCGAATCAAATTTGGCGGAAGTGGGGCGGTGTTTTGGTGGGGGCGTCTTGGGGGGCTTTTTTGTTGGCGGCGATCGGCGGTGCGGTGTTTGGGGCGATTAATAGCACTCCGGGGATCGGGGAGAGGATTTTGGCTGGGGCGGGGGTTGGTGCTGTCTGGGGCTGTGTTTGGGCGAGTTTTCAGCCTCCTCTGGCGCTGCCGATGGGGAGGGTGTGGGGCCGACGGGGAGGGTATTTGGGGGCCGTCTGGGGTTCGTTTGTGGGGACTCTGGCTGGTGTTTTTTTGGGGGCTGGGCTGGTGGTTTGGCAGCAGTACGGTGTCCAGATGCGGCCGGTGAATGAGTTTGCGGGTTTGTTGCTGGGTGTGGCGATCGTGGCGGCTGGTGTCGGTTCTGTTGGAGGTGTGGTTTCTGGCGGTTTGTTGGGTTTTTGCGGGTTTGCGCCGAAGTTGCCGATTTCGTTTCAGCCTTCGGGTGTAAGTGGTGGGAGTTTGGGGGCGATTTGGGGCAGTTTTTTGGGGACTTTTGCGGGTGCTGTGTTGGGTGCGGGGGTGTCTGCGATGTTTCCGGCTGTTAGTGCTGGGGTGCCGGTGGAGTTGGGGCCTGTGGCGGGGGCGATCGTGGGGGCTGGTTTGGGGGCGATTTGGGGGGTGGTTTCGGGTACTGTTTGGGGGGCTTTGGGTAAGTGGTGATCGGTTGATGTCTGTTTTTGGGTGGAAAATGCGTCTATGAGTAGGTGTAAAAATCGAGGTGTTAAATTGGGGGGCTATAATGTAGATGCTGTAAGGGTTAGAGGCCCTTCAAGCAATAAAATGGTAGACGCAATCGCTGAAATCTATGCGGGACAAGGGTTTGAGGGCTGTCTGAAAAGTTGGGTATTGACAAGTCGAAGGCTGAAATGGTACTTTTGTTTTATGCAGACGCAAATGAACCTTGAAAACCAAATACAGCAAAGCCTCTGGAACGGGCGCCGCAATTAACCAAACTCCCTATCAGGGATTGAAACTTTGATTTGCTGCTCTCCCTTGAATCCTAAGTAATGCCGCAATTAACCAAACTCCCTATCAGGGATTGAAACTTGGCTAACTCATCCTCGCGCTTAATACGGGCGCCGCAATTAACCAAACTCCCTATCAGGGATTGAAACTCTTTGATTCAATCAACGCCTTCCACCGTCGCTTAATAGCCGCAATTAACCAAACTCCCTATCAGGGATTGAAACTTTGGTTTATCCAAGTTCTACGCCAAGAATTTTGAGCCGCAATTAACCAAACTCCCTATCAGGGATTGAAACAGCTTCGGCAAGACCTTGGAATACCTCCCCGAAAAGCGCCGCAATTAACCAAACTCCCTATCAGGGATTGAAACTTGCAATGAATGAACTGGAAAAACTTACCGCTTAGCCGCAATTAACCAAACTCCCTATCAGGGATTGAAACACAGATACGGTTACACATGAGCGAATACTAGCTCTGCCGCAATTAACCAAACTCCCTATCAGGGATTGAAACAAAGGCTCGGCTCCAATACTAACAATCGGATAAAGCCGCAATTAACCAAACTCCCTATCAGGGATTGAAACAAAAGTATGAAATCCGTCTGATACCTCGCCAACTTCGGCCGCAATTAACCAAACTCCCTATCAGGGATTGAAACCCAGTAAACTAACTTACTGGATAGCCTAATAAGACTTGCCGCAATTAACCAAACTCCCTATCAGGGATTGAAACCTAACTAAATCTGTTTCAGCATCTTCTCTTAATCCGTGCGAGCCGCAATTAACCAAACTCCCTATCAGGGATTGAAACAATAAATGCGTCGAACTTCCCGACTGCAAGCCAGTCGGCCGCAATTAACCAAACTCCCTATCAGGGATTGAAACCCAGTTGGAGCATTATTGGAAGTTGTGTAAGTCGTGCCGCAATTAACCAAACTCCCTATCAGGGATTGAAACGATTTGCGTATCCTGCACTCATCCCAAAATATTGAAGCGCCGCAATTAACCAAACTCCCTATCAGGGATTGAAACCCGCGACTCTTCGCCCAGCGGCTGCTTGAGCTCTGGCCGCAATTAACCAAACTCCCTATCAGGGATTGAAACGCGACCAGGACATATTTACCTTGTTAATGCGGTCGGTACAGGCCGCAATTAACCAAACTCCCTATCAGGGATTGAAACTACTTGGCTTACAGAGAATGACTCTTTCCGCTACGGCCGCAATTAACCAAACTCCCTATCAGGGATTGAAACGAAAGTCCGACGATGAGCGGGACGATCGCCGACGACGGCAAAGCCGCAATTAACCAAACTCCCTATCAGGGATTGAAACCCAGTTAAAGGTAATCCCGTAGCGTTAGTGAGTACCGCAGCAGGCCGCAATTAACCAAACTCCCTATCAGGGATTGAAACCAACAAGCTTTTGCTGGAGTTAATCAAACTGATTGCCGCAATTAACCAAACTCCCTATCAGGGATTGAAACTGGGGAAATCAAGCTAACAATTTTTGTCTTTGGACTTTGGCCGCAATTAACCAAACTCCCTATCAGGGATTGAAACGAGGAAGTTGCGGTTGCGCTTAATGAAATCCAGTCGGCTGCCGCAATTAACCAAACTCCCTATCAGGGATTGAAACTCACCGGGATACAAAGGAAGACCTGCTATATCGTAAGCCGAGCCGCAATTAACCAAACTCCCTATCAGGGATTGAAACGCCTAAGTAATTATTCCAAATTACTTTATAAGTCCCATCTGCCGCAATTAACCAAACTCCCTATCAGGGATTGAAACACAACATGAATTTTACCCGCAGCGACGGGCGAAAAGCCGCAATTAACCAAACTCCCTATCAGGGATTGAAACAGACGGCAGAGGAGAAGGAACAGGAAAATAATTTACTCGCCGCAATTAACCAAACTCCCTATCAGGGATTGAAACCGTCAATAGGAAATTGTACGGTAGCAAACATTTCTGGCCGCAATTAACCAAACTCCCTATCAGGGATTGAAACTCGGCTTGGCGGGGAATCTGGACAAAGGAACCGTCCGCCAGAGCCGCAATTAACCAAACTCCCTATCAGGGATTGAAACTTGGCTACTCTGAATTGTTGCATCATGATAAGATTCGCCGCAATTAACCAAACTCCCTATCAGGGATTGAAACTTGACCTGTGAAGGCTACACCTTTTGGCATTATGCCGCAATTAACCAAACTCCCTATCAGGGATTGAAACCCTTAAATGAGTTGGCTAGAGCTTCTCAGTTTTCTAGCCGCAATTAACCAAACTCCCTATCAGGGATTGAAACCTAAGACTAAAAGCAAGAACCTCTAGTAGCGCTAGCCGCAATTAACCAAACTCCCTATCAGGGATTGAAACTTTTAGAATTTCGGGGGGTTTCCGCACCACATCCACGCCGCAATTAACCAAACTCCCTATCAGGGATTGAAACTTAATTCCTCTACCGTATAGTAGCCTGCGACGCGGCGGGTTTGCCGCAATTAACCAAACTCCCTATCAGGGATTGAAACCTATTTCTTCCCATAAGTGGTAACTCTCTAACCCGCCGCAATTAACCAAACTCCCTATCAGGGATTGAAACGATTTGTCGTTCGTTTCCTTCGCCGAATCCTTTCCGCCGCAATTAACCAAACTCCCTATCAGGGATTGAAACCAAACGTAAAGGCTTTTTTCCCTTTAGTTAATTTTGACGCCGCAATTAACCAAACTCCCTATCAGGGATTGAAACTTATAATTTCATCTAGTAACTGTCCCATTGTTACGCCGCAATTAACCAAACTCCCTATCAGGGATTAAAACCTCTGAAAGAGCAAAATACAAATTAAGTCACAACCAACCTAAATCCCATCTTTACTTAAGATGACAGTGACAATTCGGCTTTTCAATCAAAGACTCAACCAAAGCATTCAAAGCAACCGCCGCCAACAATCCGCCGCCAAAAGTTCCCACAGTCGTAATATAAGCAACGCCCGATCGCACTAACCGCCGTTTCGCCACCGGAGAATGACTAAAACCGATCGGCATTCCAACTACCAAAGCCGGTTGCAATTGCCCACACTCGATCGCCTCGCAAACCGCCATCAGCACAGACGGCGCATATCCTATCACCAATATACATCCTTTTTCCAGTTTCAACAACTTATCAAACCACTCACGCTGCTGCCAGAATTCCTGTTCCGCTTCCGCCGCAGCATTGATGTGCGGATCATCAATTAAAGTTGCAATACTTGTTCCCAAATGCGCCAATCTTGTCCCATCCAAAGCCGCAAAAACAGGCGGCACATCAGCCACAATTTGACACTGATTTTTCAAAGCATCCCGCGCCGATTTAATCGCCGTTTCGCTCAACTTCACAAACGGCAGCAGCGAACAATCTCCGCAAGCTAACACCAGTTTAGAAAGCAAGTCTACCTCAATTTCCGAGCGATCGGCCAAATCCGGCAACAAAAGCTGCAACGACTCCCCAAAATCCTCCGGGTGAGTGTGCGCCCCCGCATCCCAACCCTCCCAAAATTGTTCCAACTCATCCCACCCCCCCTCAGTTTCCGCCTGCAACAGCCTTAATTGCGCCAATGCGTCCGCTTGCACCGCTTGACAGGAAATATCCCGTCCCAGCAATCCTTCCAGCGCCGAAGCCGTTTCTCTGAGGCGAACAATTTGCTGAATAACCGACAGATATTGCCGTTGCAGAGTCGCCATCAGCGCGTCAGGCGAAGCATCCGCATCAGTTTCTAACAGTTTGCGGATGTGAGACAGTTGAAAGCCTTGCTGCTTGAGTGCCACTATTCTTTGCAGCCTTTGCACATCGCTGCGGGTATACAATCTATAGTTAGAAGTCGATCGTACCGCCGGAGATAGCAGCCCCAAAGCGTGATAGTGTCGCACCATCCGAGGGGTAATTGTGCCTTTTACCGCTTCTGTAAGTTGTTTGATTGTCAGGTATTGTTGCATGGGATTTTGGGAATTTTGGGATTGTATATTTGATTCTCGAATTCACCCAGAGTCCGCTGGGGAATCAATTCCCACGCATTCACCCAGAGTCCGCCGGGGAATGAATTCCCCGCCTCATAGCAGAAGTCGGTTAAAACCGACTAAAACATTAAAT